>NZ_JAIHAO010000051.1:0-13062 GCF_020054765.1 Caloramator sp.
GACGATGGCATCGCGAGGGTAGGACTTTTTCAAACAAAGAAAAGCTTAGAATTGCTTAGCGAAATGAACGAATGCCCAAGAAATCCTTCATGGGGCTAACTTATTCAACAACCTAAAAATTATCTTTTCTTTAACTCTTCTTCCACTAACTTATTAACAAGCTGTGGATTTGCCTTTCCCTTTGATGCCTTCATTACTTGACCAACTACAAATCCCATAGCCTTTGTCTTACCATTCTTAAAGTCTTCAACTGATTGTGGATTTTCATCTAAAACCTTATTTACTATATCCCTTATGGCATTTTCATCAGAGATTTGAACCATTCCCTTTTCCTTAACAATCTTTTCTGGATCGTCTCCTGTTTCAAACATATCCTTAAATACCTTCTTTGCTATTGTACCTGTTATTGTTCCATTGTTTATAAGTTTAATAAGCTTTGATAGATGTTTAGGTTGAACTTTAATATCCTCTATACTCATCTCTCTATCGTTTAAAGTTCTTAAAACTTCACCCATAATCCAATTACTTGCATCCTTTGGTGAAGCTCCCTCTTTAACAGTATCTTCAAAAAATGCAGCAAGTGCCTTAGATGATGTAAGTATTGAGGCATCATACTCTGGAAGGCCATATTCGCTTATATATCTTGCCCTCTTTTTATCTGGTAATTCTGGAAGCGTACTTTTAACATTATTTATCCATTCATCATCAACAACTAAATAAACCATATCTGGTTCTGGGAAATATCTATAATCGTGGGCCTCTTCTTTACTTCTCATAACTATAGTTTCGCCCTTTGCCTCATCCCATCTTCTTGTTTCCTGTACTATTTTTTCTCCTCTATTTATAGCTTCAATTTGTCTTTTTATTTCATATTCAATTGCCTTTTCTACTGCTTTAAAAGAGTTCATATTTTTTATCTCTGTCTTTACACCAAATTCATTTGAACCCTTTGGTCTTACAGAAACATTGGCATCACATCTAAGTGAACCTTCCTCCATCTTACAGTCTGAAACTTCTGTATATTGCAGTATAGCCTTTAAATTTTCTAAGTACATCTTTGCCTCTTGAGCACTTCTCATATCAGGCTTTGAAACAATCTCAATAAGAGGTACCCCTGAACGGTTAAAGTCAACATAGGTTCCATCTTCTCTGTGTAGAGCCTTTCCTGCATCCTCTTCAATATGTATCCTTTGAATTCCTATTCTCTTTGTTCCCTCTTCTGTTGTAATTTCAATATATCCATTTTTACAAAGAGGAGTTTCGTCTTGAGTTATTTGATAGTTCTTTGGGCAGTCAGGATAAAAATAATTTTTTCTTGCCATATATGTTTCTTTATTTATTTCACAGTTTAGAGCAAGCCCTGCCTTCATAGCATAAGTTACAACTTCTTTATTTAAAACAGGTAAGGCACCTGGAAGTCCCATACATACAGGACAACAGTGGGTATTTTGTTCTCCACCAAACTCTGTTGTACAACCGCAATATATTTTTGTTTTTGTTGAAAGTTCAGCGTGAACTTCAAGTCCAATAATTGCTTCAAACTCCATTTTTACACCTCCTATTAGATGCTTGGTCTAACCTTTGAAAACTCTGTTTCTCTTTCAAAGGCGTGGCCTACCTTAATTAATGTTCCCTCATCAAAGTAGTTTCCAACAAGCTGCATACCAACAGGAAGACCTCCAACAAATCCTGCTGGTATTGAAATTGCTGGAACTCCTGCAATATTTATTGGAACTGTATAGATATCTGATAGATACATTTCAAGTGGGTTATTAGATTTTTCTCCAATCTTAAAGGCAACAGTTGGTGATGTAGGAGTAAGTATTACATCAACATCCTCAAACGCCCTCTTATATTCGTTTATAATTAAAGTTCTAACCTTAAGTGCCTTTTTATAGTAAGCATCATAATATCCTGCAGAAAGTGCATATGTACCAAGCATAATTCTTCTCTTTACTTCATCTCCAAAACCTTGGCTTCTTGATTTTACATAAAGATCGACAACATCTTCAAAGTCCTTTGCTCTATATCCATATCTTATACCATCAAATCTTGCAAGATTTGAACTTGCCTCTGAACTTGCAAGAATATAGTAAACTGCAAGGGCATACTTTGACATTGGTAGGCTTATTTCTTTAATTTCTGCCCCAAGCCTTCTTAAAACTTCGATTGCATTTTCTATTTCTCTTCTTACATCTTCATTTAATCCTTCTGCGAAACATTCCTTTGGTATACCTATCCTTAATCCCTTTATATCTTGATTTAAATATTTTGTATAATCCTCAACTTCCCTCTTTGCACTTGTTGAATCCATCTCATCATATCCTGCAATCGCCTTTAGAACGTGAGCACAGTCCTCAACATCCTTTGTAAATGGTCCTATTTGGTCAAGGGATGAAGCAAAGGCAACAAGACCATATCTTGATATTCTTCCATAGGTTGGTTTTAAACCTACAACACCGCATAAGGAAGCAGGCTGTCTTATTGAACCACCTGTATCTGAACCTAAAGTATAGTAGGCCTCACCTGCTGCAACAGCTGCTGCGGAACCACCTGATGAACCACCAGGAACTCTTTCTAAATCATATGGATTTCTTACCTTCTTAAAGGCTGAGTTTTCTGAAGAAGAACCCATAGCAAATTCATCCATATTAAGCTTTCCTAAAATAACAGCATCATTTTGTTTTAAAAGCTTTGTAACGTGTGCATCATAGGGTGATACAAAGTTTTGTAGCATCTTTGAAGCACAGGTAGTCTTTAGACCTTCAACACATATATTGTCCTTTATAGCCATTGGAATACCTGCAAGGAAGGAAACTTCTTCTCCCCTTCTTATTTTTTCATCTACTTCCCTTGCCTTATTTAATGCACCATCTTCATCTATTTGAAGATATGCACCTATCTTATCATCTACGCTACTTATTCTGTCTAATGTATTTTTAGTAAGCTCTACACAGCTTACTTCACCTTTATTTATAAGTTCTCTTATTTCGTGAAGTGTTTTAGTATGCACCTATATCCCTCCTATTCAATAACCTTTGGTACTTTAACAAATCCATCTTGAGAATCTGGTGCGTTTTTAAGTAGAGAATCTCTATTGAAGGAATCCTTAGCTACATCCTCCCTTAATGCATTTTCTACTCTGTAGGCACCTATGCTTATTTCTACATTTTCAGTATCAACCTCGTTTAGCATCTCAACATAATTTAAAATACCATTTAAATCCTCTGTAAACCTTTGCTTTTGTTCTTCTGTAAACTCAAGTCTTGCAAGCTTTGCAACGTATTCTACATCGCGAATAGTAACTGACATATAAACACCTTCCCTTCTTAATAAACTCCTAAGATAGAAAACAAAAGTAGTATAAAAGCTAATAAAAAGCTAATATAAAAATTATTTTTAGTATAGCATACATCCTGATTGTATTTACAATTTATTCCCCATAATATAAGCGACAGAGATAGTGAAATTTCAAGAGGAATAAATGTTGAAAATTCATTTATATACACTATACCAAAGGAAACGATTATGGTAAATATTGAGATTATACTTGTAAATAAAAAACTGACCCACATTAAATAATTTAACAATTTCATACCAGTTCCCCTTCATTTATCATTTTTTCAAAATCATCCTCTGAAATAATCTTTACACCTAACTCCTGTGCCTTTTTTAGCTTACTTCCTGCATCTTCTCCACATAATAGATAATTTGTCTTTTTAGATACGCTTGATGATACCTTACCCCCAAACTTTTCAATAAGCTCGCTTGCCTCATTTCTTGTATATTTTGAAAGTGTACCTGTTAAAACAAATGTAAGTCCGTTAAATAGGTCAGATTTTTCCCCTTCATCCTTTGAGTTAAAGTTAACATTTGCACTCCTTAACTTTTCTATAAGAGCTCTATTATGTTCTTCCCTAAAGAAGGCTTCTATACTTTTTGCCATCTTATCTCCAACTTCTTCAACTAATATTAACTCTTCATAGGTTGCATTCATTAATGCATCTATACTCTTAAATTGTTTTGCAAGATTCTTTGCAGTTTTACTTCCAACATACCTTATACCTAATGCAAATATTAACTTATCTATATCGTTTTGTTTTGAATTTTCTATCGCCTTAAGAAGATTTTCTGTAGATTTTTTACCCATTCTTTCAAGTTTAACTACATCTTCAAATTTTAAATAATAAAGGTCTGCTGCATCCTTTATAAGCCCATTGTCTATTAAGAGTGCAACTATTTGTGGGCCAAGCCCCTCTATATTCATTGCATCCCTCGATGCAAAGTGAATGATGCTTCTTTTTATCTGGGCAGGACAGGACATATTTGTACACCTAAGTGCAACTTCACCCTCTTCCCTTACTACATCTCCACCACATTCTGGGCATTTTGTTGGCATATTAAACTCTACTTCATCTCCATCTCTATCTTCAAATACTACCTCTACAACCTCAGGTATTATATCTCCTGCCTTTTGAATTATTACACTATCCCCAATCTTAATGTCCTTTTGTCTTATATAGTCTTCATTATGTAGTGTAGCCCTTGAAACAGTTGAACCTGCTATTCTAACTGGCTCTAAAATTGCAGTAGGTGTTATAGCACCTGTCCTACCTACTTGAACAATTATATCAACAAGCTTGGTCTTCTTTTTCTCTGCAGGGTATTTATATGCAACTGCCCATCTTGGTGCCTTTGCTGTCTGGCCTAACCTTTCTCTATCCTTTAGACTATTTACTTTAACCACTATTCCATCTATATCAAAGGGTAGCTCTCCCCTTGTATCTCCAAGCTGTTTTATTACCTCTATAACCTCTTCAACATTTTTACAAATGATTCTCTTTGGACTTACTTTAAAGCCAAGCTCCCTTAAAAACTCGAGGGCCTCTGAATGTTTTTCAAATTCCCTTCCCTCAATTCTCTGTATGTTAAATATAAATATATCAAGTTTTCTCTCCGCTGTAACCTTTGAATCAAGCTGTCTTATTGAACCTGCTGCTGCATTTCTTGGATTTGCAAATAGAGGTTCCTCCATCTCTTCTCTTTGTGCATTAAGCTTTAAGAAGGCATCCCTTGGCATATAGATTTCGCCTCTAACTTCAAGTGGATTTAAATAATTAATTTTTAGAGGAACACTCTTTATTGTTCTAACATTTGCTGTAACATCCTCTCCTACAACACCATCACCACGAGTTGCTCCGGTTTTTAACTCTCCATTTTCATAGCTTAAACACACAGAAAGTCCGTCTATTTTTAGTTCTACAACATACTCCACTTCAGGAACTTCGCTTCTTACTCTTCTATCCCAATCCTTTAACTCCTCAAAACTAAACACATCCTGAAGGCTAAGCATCGGTACATTGTGTCTTACTTCTTTAAACTCCTTTAAAGGAGCTCCACCAACCCTTTGGGTTGGGGAGTTTTCATCGAAGTATTCTGGATGCTGCTTCTCTAATTTTTCAAGTTCCTTCATCAACTTATCATATTCAGCATCGGAAATTTCAGGATCATCTAAAACATAGTATCTATGGTTGTGATACTCAATTAATCTTCTTAACTCCTCTATTCTTGACTTTACATCCTCCATAAAATCACCTCATCATATTTTTTCAAGGGGTGCAGTAGATGCAAGTAAATTTTTAACTCCTGCTTTATCAAATTCAACAGTAATCATTTTATCCGCTGCAATCTCCTTAACTGCTACAACCTTTCCAACTCCAAATATCTTATGTTTAACAAGCATTCCAACATCGTAGTTTGCTGATTTATTTAAATTAGGTTTTTGAATAACAGGTGTTGTATTTATCTTATTAACTGTTGATATTGTCTTACTTGGTGCCCTATAGTCATCATAATTATACACCCTGTTAAAGCTCATTCTCTTTGGAGATATATCATCTATTAAATGTTCTGGTATTTCCTCAATAAAACTTGATACATTATTAAACATAGTTCTTCCATACATCATTCTCTGCTGTGCACAGGTTAAATAAAGCTTCTTTTTCGCCCTTGTTATACCAACATAGCAGAGCCTTCTTTCCTCTTCAAGCTCATCCTCATCATCCTTTGCTGAAAAGTGTGGGAATATTCCCTCCTCCATTGCAGCAATAAAAACAATATTAAACTCAAGTCCCTTTGCTGTATGAAGCGTCATTAATGTGACTGCATCTATGTTTTCAATTTGGTCTTGATCTGATACAAGTGCAATTCTTTCTAAAAATGCTGCTAAACTTTTATCCTCATTTTGTTCTTCAAACTCTACAGCTGCTGATTTAAATTCGTTTAAATTTTCTATTCTATCTTGGCTCTCCTTTGTATTATCCTCAAGTAGTTCCTTTATATAACCTGTTGTATCGAGTATCTCTGAAATAAGGCTTGATACAGTCATTCTATCTTTACTTACAATAAAGTAGTTCATCTGGCTTATAAACTTCTCAATAGCATTTGCTGCACGTTTTGTAATTCCATCTATTCTGTCTATCTCAAGAAGGGCAGAATACAGGCTTATATCCCTGCTGTTTGCATATTCCTTTACCTTGTCAATTGTTGCCTGTCCTATTCCCCTTCTTGGAACATTTATAATTCTCTCAAGGCTTATGTTATCAAGAGGGTTATTTATAACTCTAAGATATGCTAAAATGTCCCTTATTTCTTTTCTATCATAGAACTTTAGTCCTCCAACAACCCTATAGGGAACAGATGATGTAACAAAGGCTTCTTCTAAAATACGGGACATTGCATTTGTTCTATACAGCACTGCAAAGTCTGATAGACTATATCCTTCTTGAACAAGCCTCTTTATCTCCTTTACAATAAATAGTGCTTCATCTTCTCCATTTTCTGCTTTATAAAATCTCACATTTTCTCCAAGCTCATTTTGCGTCCAGAGCCTCTTATGTTTTCTATTTTCATTATTCTGTATCACATAATTTGCAGCATCCAGTATCTTCTTTGTGCATCTGTAGTTCTGTTCAAGTTTGATAACTTTTACATCTGGAAAATCCTTTTCAAATTCTAAAATATTTCTAATATCAGCATGTCTCCAACTGTAAATGCACTGATCATCATCGCCAACGACACAAAGATTTCTGTGTTCCTTTGCAAGTATATTAACAAACTCATATTGAGCCCTATTTGTATCTTGATATTCATCCACCAAAATATATCTAAATTTCCTTCTATAATAATTCAATACATCTTCATTTTCCTTAAATAGTTTTACAGTAAGCATTATTATATCGTCAAAATCAAGTGCATTGCTCTTTTTAAGTTTTCTTTGATACATTTTATATATATTTGCAAGGTTTCTTGTTTTAAAGTCCATACCATATCTACTATAGTAGGTTTCTGCATCAATAAGGTCATCCTTTAGAGAACCTATCTTTGATAAAACATCCTTAGGAGGCATTGCCTTTTCATCTATATTAAGCTCATTTAAACATTCCTTTATTATCTTTTCTTGATCCTGCGTATCATATATTACAAAATCCTTGTTGTAGCCAATCTTTTCAATATCCTGCCTTAATATTCTTACACAGGCTGAGTGGAAGGTACTTATCCATATATTTCTTGCCTCATCTCCAACAATCTGAATTATTCTTTCCTTCATCTCCTGTGCTGCTTTGTTTGTAAAGGTTATTGCCAAGATATTGCCAGGATACACTCCATTTTCAATTAAATTTGCTATTCTATACGTTAAAACTCTTGTTTTACCACTACCTGCACCTGCAAGTATTAAAAGAGGCCCCTCTAAAGTATCAACTGCCTCTCTCTGTTCTTTATTTAAAACACTCAAATCCAACATACTTACATATTCCTCCTAATACGACTTCAATATTATAGATTATACCATTATTTTTAAATTGCTGCTACTTAACAATCAAAAAGGGCAGCAATTGCTACCCTTTATTTTTGCTTCATCTTTTCAAAAACAATTTTATACCCATCTTGTCCATAATTTAAACTTCTATTTACCCTACTTATAGTTGCTGTACTTGCACCAGTTGTCTCTGCTATATCTATATAAGTCTTTCTTTCAAGAAGCATTTTTGCCACCTGAAGCCTTTGGGACATTGCCTGAAGCTCATTTATTGTACAAAGGTCTTCAAAAAATCTATAACATTCCTCAAGTGTCTCAAGATTTAATATTACATTAAATAGATAATCCATCTCTTCACTTTTAAGCTTTGATGTATATTCCCTCACACTTATCACCTCGTAAAAATTATTCAAATACATTATACCATAAAAAAGAGGGAAAAACTCCCTCTACTTTTTTACTGCACTATATAAAAGTTCAACTTCTTCTTCAGTCAATTCCCTACTCTCACCAAGTTTTAAACTTTCATCTAACTTTAGGGGACCCATCTCAATTCTCTTTAGGTATATTACCTTTTTACCAACTGCCTCAAACATTCTTTTTACTTGATGATATTTTCCCTCATATATAACAAGTTCTATTTCTGATATCTCGTCTGATTTTAATATAGTAAGCTCTGCAGGCATAGTCTTATAACCATCATCTAAAACTACACCCTTTTTAAATTTATTAACATCATCCTCTGTAACCACACCCTGCACCTTTGCAAAATATTTCTTTGGAACGTGTCTTTTAGGTGATAGTAGTAGATGATTTAATTCTCCATCATTTGTTAATATCAAAAGTCCCTCTGTATCCTTATCTAATCTTCCAACAGGACTTGGCATAAATATTCTATACTCATCGGGTAATATATCAACAACCGTTTCATCATAATCATCCTCAGTTGCACTAATTACCCCTTGAGGCTTATTTAACATAACGTAAATATATTTCTTATACTGAAGAATTTCTCCATCTACTTCAATTATATCCTTCTCTGGTTCAACGTGCATTGAAAAATCCTTAACTTTGTTTCCATTAACCAGTACAACTCCAGACCTAACTAAAGATTTTACCTCTTTTCTTGTTCCATATCCCATATTTGCAAGAACCTTATCTAACCTTTCTTTAGACATCTTAAACCTCCACGCCTTTTCTTTGAAGTATTAGTGATATAAAGAGGTTCGCTACAACAACCTTTGGCATAAAAACAGAAAGAAGCCTTCTAAATCTTTTTATATCTTCATTCTGCTGCATACCTGGATAAAAGGAAAGTAAAAACTTTGCCTCCATAAAAACCTTCTTCATTTCCCTATCAAACTCTATTTCGTTTCTGCTTAATATTAATTTTTTAAGCCCTGCAACATATTCATTAAAATCACTGCTTGTTTTAATTTCATTGTAGGTATTATAGATGACATCAATTAATTCATCTAATTCGTACACTCTTCTTCTATTAATTCCAAGCTGTTCTGCTGTTATTTCCGCCATAGCTAATATTACACTATCTGTAGTTAAATTGGAAGGGGTATATTGCTGAATTACCCTTAAAATTTTATCTATTATTATTTTATTATTTTTATTAGCTCTTCCCCATTCTAATCCTAAAAATCTATACAGATTTTTAAAATCTTCAGTATCTAGTTTTCCAATATAACTACTTCCTATACCTTCATTATTATTCTTTATATAATATTTGTATCCAACAACCTTTTTAAAGGCCTTGAGCGTATCTAAATATCCAATCTCTATATTACTCTTTGATTTTTCACTATCAAAATTAAGTGTTCTTCCTAAATCCTCTGAATTTTTAATCTTAATTATGTTGCAGTCCTTATATTTTGTCCTCTGGGTTATTCCTATACCTGAAACATCTACCACAATTATATCCTTTATACCTTTTTTTCTCATCATTGAAACAGGAATATTATTATATACTCCCCCATCAATAAACTTTTTATTATCTATCTCGTAGGGCTTGAAGGCTGGGAAACAGGCACTTGCAAGTAGATAATCCTTAAGTTTTCCATAGGGTATTTCATCTTTAAATACTTCAACTGGCTTTAAATCAGATAAAGAAAATGTAACAAGCCCAAAATCAATATCCGAATTTCTTATCTTATCCTCATCGACAACCTCATCAATTAGCATTTTTAAAGGCGTAACATCCAGTCCTCCTGACTTTATTGCCGCCTTTATATTCCTTATTTTATTTGATATTTTATTTTCACCGTCTTGGGATGTTGCTATCTCACCCTCAAGCTTTATTACCGTATCCATAGTTATGCTTGTCCATATTTCAAATGCCTTCTCAAATTCATCTTGCACAATAAGTGCTCCATTTAAAGCCCCAACCGATGTACCACAAACAGCACATATAGGAATATTAAGCTCCCTTAGAGCCTTCCATACTCCTATTTCATATCCCCCTTTTGCACCTCCACCACCTAAAACCAAACCATAAGCCATATAACCACTCCTTATAGTTTTTTATACTGTTCATAATTTTTAAGAACTTTATTTACATAATTTCTTGTTTCGGTCGGCATCTTGCTAATCTCTTCTACAGTGTCAACACCTAACCTCTTCATTCTGCCTATTCCACCATTGTATGCAGCAAGAGCTAAAGCCTTATTTCCAGAAAAGCTATTTAATAGATTTCTTAGATATCTTGTTCCCCCATCAAGATTTTCTAAGGCATCATAGGGATTAACCCCTAAAGACTTAGCAGTGCTTGGCATAAGCTGCATAAGTCCTATTGCTCCTGCCTTTGATACTGCATTTTGATTAAAACCTGACTCCTGCTTTATAACAGCTCTAATTAATTCTTCTTCAACCCCATATTTTCTTGAAACTTCCTTTATCGCTTCATCTATATTATTTGAACTATCATTAATTAACTTCTTTATATCACTAAAAACTTCAGTTGAATTTTTACTATTATTTTGATATGCTTGTCCACCTAATATATTTTGAGATTCCAGCATCTTATCTAAAATAGCCCCAAACATCATTCCTGTTTGTTCATTGTTTGATGCATACGCTGTTTGTAATAAATATACCGCCAAAAGCTGTGCTATTTGCTCTGTTCTCAACACTATCACTCCTTTAAAGATATTATAGCATATTATTTTAAGTTAATATAAAAAATATTTTTACATTTTTATTCATATTTTTCCTTTTTTCTTGGTTGCATAGTTTATCGATTTATATCTAATAATAATATAAAAAAATAAATTTCGAGGTGGTAGTATGAAGATTGAATCAAACGGCAAATATCCAATTATTGAACATACAAACAATGCACTAATTTGGCCAGAAACAATCAAAGGCGGAATTGATTTAGTGGATACTTATGAAATATCCTCTGTCCCAAAGGATCCAGATACTCCAATGGAAAATATTGATGTGCTTAAAAATAAAGGTATATTGCCATAAAAAATACCCACTTGGAATACAAGTGGGTCAAGTGGGTTCAGGCTGTTGAAAAAGTTATATTTTGATTAGCCCTATGAAGGATTTCTTGGGCATTCGTTAATTTCGCTAATCAATTCTAAGCTTTTCTTTGTTTGAAAAGCTTAGAATTGCTAAAGCTCACTAAAGAGCCCATTAAAATCCATTCATAGGGCTTTTTCATAATCTATCTAACAAGTAAGTTTGTCAACAATCTCTACCCACTTAAATTACAAGTGGGTATTTTTATTATACAAAAATCATAACAAGTAGGTGTGCAACTATACCTGCAACAAGACCTCCTATTGTATGAGATAATATAGCTTTATTTGTGAGCTGTCTACTTTCAAGTGCATCCATCATAGCAACGTGGGTTGATAGATATCCACTCCAGCACATTCCCATTGCTGTAAATACTGCTATTTCATTTGCCCCAATGAGTCCCTGTTGTAAAAACTTTGGAACAAGACCAATTGCAGCACCAACAGCACCAAGTGCAGTTATTGGGAAGGCTATAGCCTCAGGTGACTTAAACCCTAAAAGTGGCTTTAGTATAAAGTTAATTTTACTTCCAAGCCAAGGTAGAACTGGTACACCTTCGTAGGCTGCACCAGTATATACCCCACCCTTTGGTACATTAGTTAGCATCATAACAAGTGTACATATTACAATAACCCCAGGTATGATGGATAGTCCCATCTCAACACCTGTTTTTCCTCCATCTAATATTGCTTCAAGGCCTCTTTGAAATAAGCTTCCACTTCTTATTTCTCTATATTGAGTTAAATCTACTCCCTCTTCGCCTTCATATACTATCATTTCAGTTCCATATTCTTTTTTTGTAAAATGCATCATTATTCTTACACTTACTATACTACCTACAATAGCACCAATATTTCCAATAAGTGCTGGTAGAAAAAAGCTCTCACCCTTTGGAGCTTGGGCTATCATAAATGTAGTAACTATAAGTCCCATTCCAAAGGCTGTACCTAAATTAGTTAATGCAGGTATTTGATACTTCTTAAAGTATCTTGTAAATCCCTTATCCTTTGCTAAAGTTATAATTGCTGGGTTATCTGAAAGATATGTTGTTATTACCCCAATACTTGCAGCCCCCGGCATATCGTAAAGAGGCTTCATAAGTGGAGATAATATCTTGTTAATAAGTGCAACAACTCCAAACTCAGTTAAAACTGCACCAAAGGCTCCAGCAAGAACTGCTATTGCCATAATAAAAAATACCGTGTTTAATAATAGGTCGTGGGCTGTCTTCATCATAGTGCTAAACATATTGGCAAGCCCCATAACCCTTGATAAAAAAGTAAAACATATTGCTAAAATTCCAAGAAAAATAAAAGATTCTGCATTGATTGCCTTAACAAACTTCTTTTGCACAATATCACTCCTTGCCATTATAGTTTGTTACCCCCTAAGTTTACAGAATTATTTTAACATATAGGTTAGTGTTTTAGTAGTATATTTTTATATATTACAAACTCTTTATAATTTTATATTTTTCCAATAAAATAAGGTGCTTAAACACATACTAAGCACCTCAGATTGTTGACAAACCTGCTTGTTCGCTAAAGTATGAAAAAGCCCCATGAAAGGATTTCAATAGGCTCTTTCATGAGCTTTAGCAATTTTTAGGTTTTCGACTTTGAAAAAGTCCGTAATTCGGCACAGGACGTGCCGAGCCGAGCGGCCATCAGGACGATGGCATCGCGAGGGTAGGACTTTTTCAAACA
>NZ_JAIHAO010000002.1:0-148632 GCF_020054765.1 Caloramator sp.
GCCGCCAGCGTTCGTCCTGAGCCAGGATCAAACTCTCATGTTATAACCTAGCTTCTTATTTGGTACGTTCGCTCTCGCTGTTCAGTTTTCAAGGACCGTCATTCAACATGTTTTATTTTATAACAGTAATTTTATTTTGTCAACAACAATTTTCATTTTTTATTTTTATTTTTATTTTTTACTTCCTTGCCGTTGACAGTTATATATTTTATCATTAAAATCTTCTTCTGTCAACACTAATTTATTATTTTTTATAACTTATCAAAATTATTTTATCAATAAAACAATACAGGCTGTTGAAAAAGTTATATATTAATTAGCCCCATGAAGGATTTCTTGGGCATTCGTTCTACGGCTTAAGCAATTCTAAGCTTTTCTTTGTTTGAAAAAGTCCTACCCTCGCGATGCCATCGTCCTGATGGCCGCTCGGCTCGGCACGTCCTTTGCCGAATTACGGACTTTTTCAAAGTCGAAAAGCAATAATTGCTAAAGCTCATAAAATATACCATTTTAAAACCCTTTTATGGGCCTTTTTTCATACTTTAGCTAACGAACAGGTTTGTCAATAATCTGAATTATTTTATCAATAAAATAATATCTTATTATAAATTCTCACTAAAAGTAAAAAGAGCAGACATTCAAATAGAATATCTACCCTTTTTATTAATTATTCTTCTTCACTATCTTCATTTATTATTTTTGCAATAGACACAATTCTTTGGTCTGCATCGGTTTTCATTAAGGTAACTCCCATTGTATTTCTACTTGTTCTTGAAATCTGTGCAATCTCTAATCTTATTATTACTCCATTGCTATTTATAAGCATTATCTCGTCTTTGTCTTTTACTGTCTTTGCTCCAACTATACGTCCAGTTTTTTCTGTTACCTTATATGTTATTAACCCTTTTCCACCTCTATTTTGGACAGAGTATTCCGTACATGGAGTTCTCTTTCCATATCCATTTTCACTAACAACAAGTAAATCAGCGTCTTCTTCAAATACATCCATAGCAACAGCTACGTCATTATCTCTTAATGTAATTCCTCTAACCCCTGCTGCTGTTCTTCCCATACATCTTACGTCGTTTTCTTCAAATGTAATTGAATACCCGTTTTGAGTTACTATTGTTATTTTACTATCTCCATCAGTTAATTTAACTCCAATTAATTCATCATCAACCTTTAGGTTTATAGCATTTAATCCACTTCTTCTAATAGAACTAAATTCACTTAATGCTGTCTTTTTAACGATTCCATTCTTAGTTGCAAAGAATATAAACTTATCTTCATTAAATTCTTTTATTGCTATAACCGCTTGTATTCTTTCTCTTGGGCTAAAAGGTAATATATTTACAATATTTGTACCACGCGCAGTTCTTCCTGCTTCTGGTATTTCATAGGCCTTTAATTTATACGCTCTACCTAAATTTGTAAAGAATAGTATGTTATTATGTGTTGAAGTTATAAATATGTTTTCAACAAAATCATCTTCTCTTGTTGTTATACCTTGAATACCTTTTCCACCTCTTTTTTGACTCTTATAAGTATCAATTGGTATTCTCTTTACATATCCTGCATGAGTGATGGTTATTACAACTTCTTCCTCTTGAATTAGGTCTTCGATATTTATTTCCTCAGTGCTATTTATTATTTTTGTTCTTCTTTCATCTGCATATTTTTGTTTTATTTCAATTAGCTCATCCTTAATTATGTTGAGAACTAATCTTTCATTTGCAAGAATTTCCTTTAACCTATTTATTGTTTTAATAAGCTCCTCATATTCCTGTTCTATTTTATCTCTTTCAAGACCTGTTAGTCTTTGTAGTCTCATATCAAGTATAGCTTGAGCTTGCTTTTCTGAAAGCCCAAATCTTGACATAAGCCCACTTCTTGCTTCATCAACCGTCTTTGATCCTCTTATTAAATTAATAACCTCATCTATATGATCGAGTGCTATTTTTAAACCTTCTAAAATATGAGCCCTTGCTTCTGCCTTATCTAACTCATATTGAGTTCTTCTTCTAATAACAACCTTTTGGAATTCTAAATAGTGAGTTAAAACCTCTTTTAAATTAAGTATTTTAGGTTCTCCCTCTACTAATGCAAGCATTATTACACTAAAGGTATCCTGCATTTTTGTGTGTTTATATAATAAATTTAAAACAACATTAGGATTTGCATCCCTCTTTAATTCAATAACAATTCTCATTCCCTCTCTATCTGATTCATCTCTTAAATCAGATATACCTTCTATTTTCTTATCCTTTACAAGTTCTGCTATATCCTCAATTAGCTTGGCTTTATTAACCTGATACGGTATTTCTGTAACTATTATCCTATGTTTTCCCTTTTCTTCTTCTATTTCAGCCTTTGCTCTTACAGTAATTCTTCCTCTTCCTGTTTCATATGCTTGTCTTATTCCCTCTTTACCTAATATTACTCCTGCTGTTGGGAAATCTGGACCCTTTATCTTAGACATTATGTCTCTAACTGTAGCTTCAGGGTTATCTATTAATACAACAAGACCATCTATAACTTCTCCTAAATTGTGAGGTGGTATATTTGTTGCCATACCAACAGCAATACCTGATGAACCATTAACTAAAAGATTTGGAAATCTTGAAGGAAGAACTAATGGTTCCTTTTCAGTACCATCAAAGTTATCTATAAAATCAATAGTATCCTTGTTTATATCCCTTAAAAGTTCCATTGAAATCTTTGAAAGCCTAGCTTCTGTATAACGCATTGCAGCTGCCCCATCACCATCAATGGAACCAAAGTTTCCGTGTCCATCGACTAAAGGATATCTCGTTGAGAAATCCTGTGCAAGTCTTACCATTGCATCATAAACTGCACTATCACCGTGTGGATGATATTTACCTAAAACATCCCCAACGATTCTGGCTGATTTTCTATACTGCTTATCAGGATATAATCCTAATTCATGCATTGAATATAAAATTCTTCTATGAACAGGCTTTAACCCATCCCTAACATCTGGAAGTGCACGGCCTACAATAACACTCATTGCATAATCGATATAACATTTCTTCATCTCATCCTTTATATCGACTGAAACAATTTTCTCTCTTATATCTTCCATTTTTTCACCTCATTATATGTCAAGATTTTGAACCTTCTTAGCATTTTTCTGTATAAATTCTCTTCTTGGTTCAACTTTATCTCCCATAAGTATAGTAAATATCTCGTCTGCTGCTACTGCATCCTCTATTTCAACCTTAAGAAGTGTTCTTGTTTCTGGGTTCATAGTTGTTTCCCAAAGCTGTTCTGCATTCATTTCACCAAGACCCTTATATCTTTGTATTTCGACATTATCTCTTCCAATTTCATTAAGTTTCTTTTCAAGTTCCTTATCTGAATATGCATAATGAATCTTTTTATTCTTAGTTATTTTATAAAGTGGTGGCTGTGCAATATATACATGTCCCTCCTCAATAAGAGGTCTCATATATCTATAGAAGAATGTTAATAACAACGTTCTAATATGTGCACCATCCACATCGGCATCTGTCATTATAATTATTTTATCATATCTAATTTTGCTTATATCAAATTCATCTCCAATTCCTGCCCCAAAAGCTGTTATCATATTTCTTATTTCTTGATATGATAATATTTTATCTAATCTTTGCTTTTCAACGTTCATTATTTTTCCTCTAAGAGGAAGAATAGCTTGAAATCTTCTATCACGTCCACCCTTTGCTGAACCTCCTGCTGAATCACCCTCAACAAGATATATTTCACAAAGCTTTGGATCCTTTTCTGAACAATCTGCAAGCTTACCTGGAAGAGAAGTGGAATCTAATACAGATTTTCTTCTTGTTAATTCCCTTGCTTTTCTTGCTGCTTCTCTTGCTCTTTGGGCCATTATACATTTTTCTAATATAATCTTTGACACATGAGGATTTTCCTCTAAAAAGGCTGCAACTTTATCTCCAACAATTGTATCAACAACACTTCTAACCTCTGTATTACCAAGTTTAGTCTTTGTTTGACCTTCAAATTGAGGATTTGTAATTTTTACCGATATAACTGCTGTCAAACCTTCACGTGTATCTTCTCCTGCTAAATTTTTATCATTTTCTTTAAGGAATCCATATTTTCTTGCATAATCATTAATAACCCTCGTAAGTGCTGTTTTAAATCCACTTACATGAGTTCCACCTTCAGGAGTATGGATGTTATTTGCAAAGGAAAATATATTTTCGTTATAGCTCTCATTATACTGAAGTGCTATTTCAACTATTACATCATCCTTTACTCCCTCTACATATATTGGTTCTTCACTTAAAACCTCTTTATTTCTATTTAAGTATTTTACAAACTCTTTAATTCCACCTTCATAATGGAATTGTTCTTCCTTTTCTTCTCTTTCATCCTTTATAGTAATACTAATTCCCTTATTTAAAAATGCAAGCTCTCTAAATCTTTGGGCTAAAGTATCATAGTCATATTCTAATTCTTCAAATATTTCAGCATCTGGTTTAAAGCTTACTGTAGTTCCTGTACTATTTGCATCTCCTACTACCCTTAAATCACAAACCACTCTACCTCTTTCATATTTTTGATAGTATTCTTTACCATCTCTTCTAACCCTAACTTCAAGCCATTCTGACAGGGCATTAACTACCGAAGCACCAACTCCGTGCAATCCCCCAGATACCTTATATCCTCCGCCTCCAAACTTACCACCTGCGTGTAAAACCGTAAATACAACTTCAACTGCAGGCTTATTAAGTTTTGGATGTATATCAACTGGTATACCTCTACCATTATCTACTACCGTTATTGAGTTATCCTTATGTATAATAACCTCAATATTGCTACAATATCCTGCTAATGCTTCATCTATTGAGTTATCAACTATTTCATAAACTAAATGATGAAGTCCCTTAGGTCCTGTACTACCTATATACATACCAGGTCTTTTTCTTACAGCCTCAAGCCCCTCCAGAACTTGTATCTCATTTGCACTATACTGCTGTACATTACTACTCATTCTTTTCACCTCTTCTTATAGTTCATTCAAAAACCCTGTTCTTTTTACCAGAGTAAGTGAAGATATTGGAGAAAGATAAATTATACTTTTTTTATTTCTCTCTGTTAATACGAAGGATTTTGGTGGATCATCTGTAATTCTTTTAACAAATCCTTCTTCTTCTGCTATCTTTAAAAAATTTCTTGTATCAGAATTGAAGGTAGAATTTATATCGAAGATAGCAATAACTTCACTTAAAGGAATTACTACATTTTCTCCTAAATGAAGAAACATAAAAAAGCCTCCCTATATCAAAATCATATTTATTATAAATCTAATTCACAAAATAAACAACATTTTTTATTCTAATCGAACAATAGTTCCTCTTTCAACTTCAAAAATGCTTTTTTCGGCAAATTTCTTAATATCTATGTCCTTAATACTTGTACAAGTGATAATTGTTTGTATATCCTTCAAGGAGTTAAGTAAATAAAACTGTCTTTTAGGATCAAGTTCTGAAAGTACATCATCAAGAAGAAGTACAGGATACTCCCCTACCTCTGCCTTTACAATTTCAAGTTCAGATAATTTTAAAGAAAGTGCTGCCGTTCTTTGTTGCCCTTGAGAGCCAAAATTTCTAACATCTATCCCATTTATAAATATGGCCAAATCATCTCTATGAGGTCCAACCAAAGTAAATCCCTTTTTTATATCATCTTCAATATGTTTAATATAATAATCAAGTAAATTTTCCTTGATTCCCTTAAGTGTTGTATTAACATTTATATCACTTTTATATAAAACTTCAAGTTCCTCTTTACCATCTGTAATTTTTCTATGTATAAGTCTTGCTATTAAAGTTAGCTTTTTTATAAATTCAATTCTATTTTGAATTATTATGCTCCCATAGTCAGCAAGCTGTTCACTAAATATTTCCAGTGTAGTCCTATTAGAAGGGGAAACCATCAATGTTTTTAAAATATTATTTCTCTGCATTAATACCTTATTATATTGATTTAATATATAATAATACTTTGGTCTTATCTGACTTAATTCGTTATCTATAAACCTCCTTCTTAAAGAAGGTCCTTCTTTTATTAACTTTAAGTCTTCGGGAGAAAAAATTACTGTGTTTAATGTTCCTAAAACATCAGTTGATTTATTTACTTTAACTCCATTTAACTTCATCTGCTTTTTTCCCTCTATATCAAGCAAAAACTCCAATTTATAATTACCTAAATTTTTGACTACATCTGCCTTAATATATGCTTTATTTTTATTCCAAAAGATTAACTCTCTGTCTTTATTGGTTCTATGGGACTTTAATGCACTAAAAAAATACATTGCTTCTAAAACATTTGTTTTTCCCTGTGCATTCTCTCCAACAAATATGTTTATTTTATTGTTTAATTTAAGTTCAAGTTTTTCATAATTTCTATAATTTATAAGTTCTATTGCATCTATATACATAATCCCACCTATACCACCTTAAAACTTCCTACACCCTCAACTTCAACTATATCTCCCTTATAAATTTTCTTGCCTCTATTTAAAACAACTTCACCATTAACCTTAACATCTCCATTTTGAATTATAAGTTTAGCAAAGGCTCCTGAATCTGCAATATTAGCCCATTTTAGTAGCTGGTCTAATTTTATATACTCTGTATTTATAGATATTTGTTCCATTTATTTAACCTCCTCAATTAAAGATAAAAAGCAAGGGGACTATCCCCCATTGCTTTCTTAATCTTATTCTTCAACTAATCTAACAGGTAATACAAGGTATATATAATCATCAGAATTACATTTTTTAACTACACAAGGGCTTACATTTGTAGTAAATTCTAAATAAATTTCATCTGAATCTATTATTCTTAAAACATCTAAGAAATACTTTGAATTGAAGGCAATTTTTAAATTTTCACCCTCAAGTTCAATATTAACTTCCTCATAAACTTTACCCAATTGTGAGTTTGAAGTTATTATCATATTGGAATCCTTTATATCAAATTTAATTAAATTAGTCTTTCCTTCTCTTGCAAGCAGAGATGCTCTTTCTATACTATCTAAAAGTTCATTTCTATTTACTTTAACCTTTAGTCTATACTCTTCAGGAATTATT
This sequence comes from Caloramator sp., assembly GCF_020054765.1. NCBI lineage: Bacteria > Bacillati > Bacillota > Clostridia > Eubacteriales > Clostridiaceae > Caloramator > Caloramator sp. The sequence continues at coordinate 7,124 of NZ_JAIHAO010000002.1, forward strand.
TGACTATAATTTATAAACTCGCCATCTAACAATCTTGATATTACTTTAGTATTTCCAAGGTTAAATAATATATGATTTGGTGTAAAAGTTATCTTTGCCTTTTCATCTGTTGTCTCAAGTATCTTTGATATTTCATTTAAAGTTTTTCCTGGTATTACAGCACTTATTTCATTCTCTGAATCTATATCATACCTTTTTAATGCTAATCTATATCCATCTAATGCAACAAAGCTTAATTTTCCATCTTTAACTTCAAATAAAACTCCTGTAAGTATAGGTCTTGTTTCTTCCTGTGCTATAGCAAAAATAGTTGAACGAATCATGCTTTTTATTAAATCTTGTGAAATTTCATACATGGAATTTTCGTTTATTGTTGGAAGTTTAGGAAATTCATCTGGATTATTTCCTAAAAGCACGAATTCAGACTTTTGACAAGTTATATATACATTATTATTTTCCATTTTTATTATTATTTTGTCGTTTGGAAGTTTTCTAATGAATTCTCCAAATAACTTAGAGTTAACAACTGTTGCTCCCTCTTGATAAACTTCTGTTTCTATAAATGTTTCTATACCAAGGTCTAAATCTGTTGCAGTAAATGTTACTTTATTGTCCTTTGTTGCCCTTATATGAATTCCTTCAAGAATAGGGTAAGTTGTTTTTGTTGAAGTTGCCTTTTGAACTGTATTTATTGCTTCCTGTAATAATTCTTTTTCACATATAAACCACATGAGTAAATCCTCCTTTTATCCACAGTGGATAATTTTTTATTATAGATAGAGGTTATAAACAATAATTTAGTAGTAATAGTAATAGGTACTGTTGATATGTTGATAACTACGTCAAAGCAAGAAAGAAGAATAATTTGATAAAAAAATAATTTGTGGATAAGTTGATGAAAACATCTTAATTTTATCCACATTATAAAGAGATTAAAAATTAAAATACAACTATCCACAAATAATAAACTTCAATTATTAACATGTGTGAATTATTTCTGATGGATCTTTTTAATTAGTTCATCTATTGTTTCCTTTAGAGCATCGTCCTTTTCTAAGTCCTCAGATATTTTTTCATATGCGTGTATTACAGTTGTATGGTCACGTCCACCAAATTCTTCTCCAATTTTAGGTAGAGATAAATCGGTTAATTTTCTTGCTAAATACATAGCAATTTGCCTTGGATATGCTACATTTTTAGTCCTTCTTTTTGATTTAAAGTCATCTATTCTTAGATTATAGTAGCTTGCAACTACATCTTGGATTAGTTCAATTGTAATTTGTTTGTTGTTTTTATTGGATATTATGTCCTTTAGAACATCTGTTGCAAGTTCTACACTTATTTCTTTATTTGAAAGAGAGGCAAATGCAACAATTCTAATTAAAGCACCTTCTAACTCTCTAATATTTGATTGAATTTTATTTGCAATATAGACCATAACTTCATTTGGAACCTGTAGATTTTCCATATCAGCCTTTTTCTTTAGAATAGCTATTCTTGTTTCAAAATCTGGTGGCTGTATGTCTGCTATAAGACCCCATTCAAAACGTGATCTTAATCTATCTTCTAATGTAGGAATTTCCTTTGGTGGTCGATCACTTGAAATAATTATTTGTTTATTTGCTTCATATAGTGCATTGAATGTATGGAAGAATTCTTCTTGGGTTCTTTCTTTTCCTGCAATGAATTGAATATCGTCAATTAAAAGGACATCAACGTTTCTATATTTATTTCTAAATTCAACATTCTTATCATCCTTAATAGAATTTATAAGTTCATTTGTGAATTTTTCAGAGGACACATAAACTACTCTTGCTTTAGGGTTATTATTTAAAATGTAGTGCCCGATTGCGTGCATCAAGTGAGTTTTACCAAGACCAACGCCTCCATATATAAATAGAGGGTTATATGCCTTTGCTGGAGCCTCTGCTACAGCTAAAGATGCAGCATGTGCAAATCTATTACTATTTCCAACCACGAAGGTATCAAAGGTATATTTTGGATTTAATGTAGATGTTGTAAGCTCATCGTTCGATTGATTAGGCTTAGCTTCAGCACTTTGTTTATTTGAAGTTGCTTCATCAGTTTTTTGAGATGAAATGTCTAATTCCTTAAATACATCATCTGTTTCCAAAACAAATTTTATTTCGTATTTTTTAGAAGCAACTAATTTAAAGGCATTACCTATTAAATCTTTATACCTTGCATCTAATATGTTTTTTGAAAATTCGGTTGGAGCAAGTAAATAGAAGGCATCCTGCGTTAACTTTATGGGCTTTAAAGATTTGATCCATGTATTAAAACCTACTTCTGTAAGTTCTGTTTTTACTATATTTAGAGTTTTTTCCCAGAGAGAATGGATGTCTGTGCCCATAATAAACCTCCTGTTCTTAAATAAATTTTTTGTAATAATTAAATCGAAAAATATATATTAACAGAGTTATTCACAATTTAATAATCAAAAAATAGTTGTTGACAAAAAAACAAAAAGATATTCACAGAATGTGAAAAAATATTTTATTTTTAAAATATGGTTTAAATTATTCACAAAGTAAAATCAACACAATTAACAAACAGAAATAATAGATTTTTTAAAGGATTACAGTAAACAATAAATAAAAATTCAACAAGTTATTCACAAGCTTATCCACAGAATGTGAATAACTTTACATAATCCACAAAAAATAAACAAAAACATATAAAATTATCCACATCGTATAAATATATTATCAAATTAATTATTCACAGGCAATAGTTATCCACAAAAAACACATATGTGAATAAAAAATTATCAACATCAAAGTATTTCTTGACATTAACGAGACATAAATATATAATTTTTATGTAATATGCCTTTTTGAAAATGTTATCCTGAGATAAATATTATTTTTAAAGGAGGTGCATTTAGATGTTAAGAACATATCAACCAAAAAAGAGACAAAGAAAAAAGGAACATGGCTTCAGAAAGAGAATGAAGACTAAGAATGGAAGAAAAGTTCTACAAAGAAGAAGAAGAAAAGGAAGAAAGAGATTGACAGCATAAGGCCGCGATTCGTGGCCTTTTTATTCAATATATATGTTTTTAAAAATCTGAGGGATTAATATGAAAAAAGAAGAGAGAATAAAAAAGAATGCTCATTTTAGATTGATATACAAAAAAGGCAAATCAGTTAGCGATTCAAATTTAGTTATGTATTATAGCAAAAATGGAAATAATTATAATAGAATTGGTGTATCTGTTAGCAAAAAAGTAGGTAAGAGTGTAGTAAGGAATAGATATAAAAGATTAATTAGGGAAAGTTTTAGAAAAAATAAGTCTATTTTTAAGCAAGGATATGATATAATATTTATAGCAAGAGTTGGTATATTGAAAAGTAATTATAGTGAAGTAGAAAAGTCTGTTGTAGGACTTATGAAACGAGTAGGTCTGATAAAAGAGGGGAAATAATGCGAAAATTTTTAATTTTTATAATTAAACTATATAGAAAGTATATATCGCCCTTAAAGCCGCCAAGCTGTAGATTTTATCCAACATGTTCTATGTATGCTATTGAGGCAATAGAAAAATATGGTGCTTTAAAAGGGGGATATTTAGCTATAAGGAGGATATTAAGGTGTCATCCACTTAATAAGGGTGGGTATGATCCTGTTCCATAAAGGAGGTAATTTATTTGGCAGGTATTAATTCAGCTTTAACAAGTTTTTTTAATCTAATCCATAATTTTGTAAGCTTAGGGGTTAAAAATTTAAGTCTTGCTTACTTTTTGGATATTTTTATATTTACAGCTATAATTAAACTAATACTTCTACCACTTACAATAAGTCAAACAAAATCTCAAGTTAAGATGACTGAGATGCAGCCAAAATTAAAGGAGTTACAAGAAAAGTATAAGGGGGACCCTCAAAAACTACAACAAAAGCAAATGGAACTTTACAAGGAGATGGGAGCAAGTCCATTTTCAGGATGCTTGTTGATATTTATTCAATTCCCTATATTTATTGCAATGTATAACGTTATTTATAGATATACAGGATTTAACGATGTAGGATTTTTATGGATTAAAAGTTTAGGGCAAAAGGATGCGTTGTACATACTTCCATTATTATCAGGTTTAACTACATACATACAAGGTATAATGATGACTCCAAAGAATGATGATCCACAGTCAAAGAGTCAAAAGCAAATGAATATATTTATGACACTATTTATTACTTGGGTATCTATTAATTTTAAGGCTGCACTTGTATTGTATTGGATAATAAGTAATATAATACAAATTGCTATTCAGTATTTCATAATAAACAGGATAAAAAATAAGGAACAGGAAGCTTTAGCGATTAAGAAGTAGGGTGGTGATTTGGGCCTATGAAGTCTATTGAAATGACAGGAAAAACTGTTGAGGATGCTATTGAGGCGGCGTTAAAGGAACTTGGAGTAAAAGGTGACTCGGTCAATGTTGAAATTTTAGATAGGGGAAGTAAGGGTATATTAGGACTTATTGGTGCAAAGCCAGCAAGAGTTAAAGTTACTTTAAAAAAGGATTATGCAGCAATAGCTAAGAACTTTTTGAGAGATGTTTTAGATAAGATGGGTGTTAAATGTGAAATACATATTAAAGATGAAGATGATGTGCTTAAGATTAATTTAGTAGGTCAAAGATTAGGAGTATTAATTGGACACAGAGGAGAAACATTAGATGCTCTTCAATTTTTAGTAGGTTTAGTTATAAACAAAGATAATACAGAATCTGAACATAAAAAGGTTATATTAGATGCAGAAAACTATAGAAAAAAGAGAGAAGAGATACTCATTGGTTTAGCTAAAAAGCTTGCATATAAAGTTCAAAAGACGAATAAGTGTGTAAAGCTTGAGCCAATGAATCCTTATGAGAGAAGAATTATTCACTCAGCACTACAGGATCATCCATATGTAACTACCTATAGTGAAGGAGAAGAACCATTTAGAAAAGTTGTAATTGATTTAAAAAGATAATAAATATGCCTGCCAAATGGCAGGCATATTTATTGATTATTGTTTCTTTATATTTTGGTATAATATATAATGACTACACTTATAGAGGTGAATTTTATGTTTTTAGAAGATACTATAGCTGCAATTTCTACACCTGTTGGAGAAGGTGGAATTGGAATTGTTAGAATGTCGGGAAAAGACTCTTTAAGTATTATTGAAAAGATATTTAAAAGCTATAAAGGAAAAAATGTAAAGGATATGAAGTCTTATACTATGATGTATGGCTTTATAATAGATCCAAATACAGATGAGAAGGTAGATGAGGTTATAATCAGCTATATGAAGGCTCCAAATACATATACAAGGGAAGATATAGTAGAGATTAACTGCCACGGTGGTGTCGTTGCAGTAAAGAGAATTCTATCATTAGTTTTGAAAAATGGTGCAAGACTTGCAGAACCAGGAGAATTTACAAAGAGGGCCTTTTTAAATGGGAGAATAGATTTGTCTCAGGCAGAGGCAGTTATAGATTTAATTAGAGCAAAGACAAGTGAAAGTATGCATATTGCATTAGAACAATCACAAGGAAAACTATCTCAAAGGATTAAAGATATAATGAATAGACTTTTAGGCATACTTGCTCATATTGAAGCATCAGTTGACTTTCCAGAAGATGATATTGAAAATGTTGTTTCATCAAAGATTATTAACGATTCAAATGAAATAATAAAAGAACTTGAACATTTGATTAAAAATGCTGAAACAGGAAAAATACTAAGAGAAGGTTTGAATACAAGTATAGTAGGTAAGCCAAATGTAGGTAAATCATCTCTTCTTAATGCACTTTTAGAGGAAAAAAGGGCTATTGTAACAGATATTCCAGGTACAACCAGAGACGTTATTGAAGAGTATATAAACATAAGGGGAATTCCTGTTAAAATTATAGATACAGCAGGAATACGAGAAACACAGGATATTGTTGAAAAAATAGGTGTTGAAAAATCAAAGGAATATATAGAGAAGTCTGATTTGATTATATTTATGATTGATTCGAGCAGGCCACTTGATGATGAGGATTTAGAGATAATAGAACTTATAAAAAATAAAAAGGTAATAGTTGTAATAAATAAAATTGATTTACCAATGGAACTGAATTTAGATATAATAAAAAGTAATTTTAATGAAGAAAATATAGTCTTTGCTTCTATTAATACAGAAAAGGGCGTAGAGGATATAAAGCAAAAAATAGAAGATTTTGTATTCTCAGGAGAGGTAAAGTCTAAGGATATATTTGTTACTAATGTAAGGCATAAGGATATATTGTTTAGGGCAAAGGAGAGTATATTAAAGGGAATAGAAACAATTGAATTAGGACTTCCTTTGGATATAGCTTCTGTAGAGTATAAGGATGCATATTTAAAGCTTGGTGAAATTACTGGTGACACAGCTGCAGAGGATATTATAGATAGAATATTTAGTGATTTTTGTATAGGTAAATAGGAGGTGAGTTTTTTGTATTTTGCAGGTAGTTATGATGTTATAGTAGTTGGAGCAGGACACGCAGGATGTGAGGCAGCCCTTGCTGCTGCAAGAATGGGATGTAAGACTCTATGCATAACATTGAATTTAGATAGTATAGCAATGATGGCTTGTAATCCTTCAATTGGAGGTACAGCAAAGGGACATTTGGTGAGGGAAGTAGATGCACTTGGTGGACAAATGGGTATAGCAATTGATAATACATATCTACAATCCAAAATGTTAAATACAGCTAAAGGCCCAGCAGTACAATCATTAAGAGCACAGGCAGATAAGAAAAGATATCAGGAATATATGAAGCACGTTTTAGAGACGCAGGAAAATTTAACTTTAAAGCAGGATGAAGTTATTGAACTTGATGTTAAGGATAATAAGATAGTAGGTTTAAAAACAAAAAATGGTGCCTATTTTGAATGTAAGACAGTAGTAATAACATCAGGTACATATCTAAAGAGTAGAATAATAATTGGTGATGTAAGCTATAATGGTGGACCTAATGGGTTATTTCCTGCGAATGAATTATCCGATAGTCTAAAGGCATTGGGAATCAGTTTAAGGAGATTTAAAACAGGAACTCCAGCAAGAATAAATAGAAGGTCTATTGATTTTTCAAAGACGACAATACAACCTGGAGATGAAAGGGTAATTCCATTCTCCTTTATGTCAGATAATATAGAGAGAGTGCAAATACCTTGCTATTTAACTTATACAACAGAAGAGACCCATAAAATAATAAAGGAAAATATACATAGATCCCCACTTTTTACAGGAGATATTGAAGGAGTTGGTCCAAGATATTGTCCTTCAATAGAGGATAAAATTGTTAAATTCCCTGATAAGGAAAGGCATCAAATCTTTATTGAACCAGAGGGTGAAAATACGGAAGAGATGTATATTCAGGGAATGTCCAGTTCTATGCCTGAGGATGTACAAATTAAATTTTACAGATCCATTCCAGGGTTAGAAAATGCTGAAATAATGAGAACAGCATATGCAATTGAATATGACTGCATTGACCCGCAACAACTTAAACTTTCACTTGAACTTAAATTTATTGAAGGATTGTTCTTTGCAGGACAGATAAATGGAACTTCTGGATATGAAGAGGCAGCAGCACAGGGAATAATAGCAGGTATTAATGCAGCACTTAAAGTTAAAAATAAGGAGCCATTAATATTAGATAGATCAGATGCATATATAGGTGTTCTAATAGATGATTTAGTAACAAAGGGAACTAATGAACCTTATAGAATGATGACATCAAGGGCAGAATATAGATTGCTTTTAAGACAGGATAATGCAGATTTGAGATTAACAGAGAAGGGATATAGGGTAGGTCTTGTAACAGAGGAGAGATATCAAAGATATTTGAAAAGAAAACAGGCTATAGAAGAGGAAATTCAAAGAATTAAAAAAGTTACACTACCTCCAAGTGAAGAGGTAAATGAGTTTTTAAGAAAAAATAATAGTTCAGAGATAAAATCTGGTATACATCTTTATGATTTAATTAAGAGACCTGAGCTCACATATGAATTAACAAAGGAAATAGATAAGGAGAGACCAAATATACCTTATGATGTTGCAAGAGAAGTAGAAAATCAGATTAAGTATGATGGATACATACAAAAGCAACTTCAACAAGTAGAACAGTTTAAAAAGATAGAGCAAAAAAGAATACCAGATTTTATTGACTATAACCAGATACAAGGTCTTAGAATTGAAGCACAGCAGAAACTGTCAAAGATAAGGCCACAAAACATAGGTCAAGCTTCAAGAATATCAGGAGTTTCTCCAGCAGATATTTCAGTACTTCTTATATATTTAGAACAGTTAAGAAGAAAAAAGGGAGAGTAGTATATGGAATTAAAGGAGCTTCTTTACGAGGGTGCAAAGGTATATGGTATTGAATTAGATGATGAAAAAATAGAACAGTTTATGATATATAAGGATTTATTAAAGGAATGGAATGAAAAGATAAATCTAACAGCAATAACAGATGATGAAGGAATAATAAAAAAGCATTTTATTGATTCTATATCAATAATTAAAAGTGGATATTTAAAGGATGGTATAAAGGTTATAGATGTTGGTACTGGTGCAGGATTTCCAGGAATCCCAATAAAGATAATAAATCCTAATGTAGAAGTTGTATTACTTGATTCATTAAATAAAAGAATAAACTTTTTAAACGATGTCATATCAAAGCTTGGACTTAAGGGTATAGTTGCGGTACACGGAAGAGCAGAGGATATGGCAAGAAAAGAAGATTTTAGAGAAAAATTTGATATTGCAACAGCAAGAGCAGTGGCTAATATGATGGTTCTTAGTGAATATTGTATGCCTTATGTAAAAGTTGGTGGAAAATTTATAGCATTAAAGGGACCTTCTGCATATGAGGAGGTAGAAGAAGCAAAAAATGCAATAGGTACTTTAGGAGGAAAACTAAATAGTATTGTAGAAACTAATATATTAGGTGAGGATATAAAACATAATCTTGTTATAGTTGATAAAATAAAAAATACTGATAAAAGATACCCAAGAAAACCAGCTCAGATAGAAAAGAAGCCGCTAAGATAAATTTTTAATATTTAAAAAGGGATGGTGGATATGAAGGCTGAAAGAGAGATTATAAATATACCTATAACAAAAATAAGACAAAATATGTATCAGCCAAGAAAAATATTTAACCAAGAAGCATTAATAGAACTATCAGAATCAATAAGAGAATTTGGAGTATTACAGCCTATAAGTGTACGAAGAATTAATGATAATCTTTTTGAATTAGTTGCTGGAGAGAGGAGACTTAGAGCATCTCAACTTGCTGGATTAACAGAAATACCTGCAATAATTGTGGATATTACTGACACAGAATCTGCTGTACTTGCACTTATTGAGAACCTTCAGAGAGAGGATTTAAATTATTTAGAAGAAGCAGAAGGATATTATAACTTAATTAAAGAACACGGATTTACACAAGAGGAGCTTGCAGTAAGAATAGGAAAAAAGCAATCTACAATAGCAAATAAACTTAGATTATTGAAATTATCTAATGAAGTAAAGGAAATGCTTATAAGTGAAGGTTTAACAGAAAGGCACGCAAGAGCACTCCTTAAACTTGAAGACGAATCTTTACAAAAAAAGGTAATAGGAGAAGTCATAAAAAAAGGTTTAACAGTAAAAAAGACAGAGGAATTAATTGAAAAAATTTTAAATGAAAATCAAAACATCAATAAAAACAACAAAAATAACAAGAATAAGTATAAATGGAATATAAATACAAAAATAATAACCAATACCATAAAACAGATTATGGAAAAAAGTGGAATTGAAGCAGAGTATAAACAAAAAGAGTTAGATGAGTATTTAGAAATAGTAGTGAGAATTCCAAAAAAGTAATATACAAAAAGTGTAATAAAGAAAATTCTGAAAATATCATTTAAACCCTTTATATTAAATAAATAGTTGTTTCACAATAGCCCTATGAATGATTTTTTAGGCACACTTTAATATGTTAGTTGCCTTTTGAAATCTATTCGTAGGGCTTTTGTAAAATATAGAGTATTGTTTTATATTTTGTTAAAGAAAAGAAGTATTCCTATAGCAATAAATGCTATTGCAGCACCCTTTTGAATATATTGAGGTGGTATGATACGGCTTAGTGTATCTCCTAAGATAACAGCGACCAGAGAGGAGCAAACTAAAGCTAAACTGGAACCTAAAAATATTACTAATTTTTGTTTAGAATTAGCGGATAGCATCATAGTTGCAATTTGTGTTTTATCCCCTAATTCAGCTAAAAATATAGTTATAAATGTAGAAAATATTAATTTTAACATAAAATCCTCCTAAATGTATTTAAACTAATTCATTCTTACTGTAAAATATATTATATGACGTGTGATAATATACATGGGGGTGTAAATTAGATGGGAAAAATAATATCGATATTTAATCAAAAGGGTGGTGTTGGGAAAACTACTACCAGTATTAATTTGGCTGCATATATTGCAAGCTTTGGTAAGAAGGTTTTATCAGTTGATATAGATCCACAAGGCAATACAACAAGTGGTTTTGGTGTAAATAAAGATGATTTAGAGTATTCTATGTATGATGTTATAATGGGATTAGATGCAAACAAGGCAATAGTAGAAGTTTTTGAAAACTTGTATCTACTTCCTTCAAATGTAGAATTGGCTGGTGCAGAAATAGAATTAACTGCCAAAATAAATAGAGAAAGTAAATTGAAGGAAGCATTGATGAGTATAAAGGATGATTATGATTATATATTTATTGACTGTCCACCATCTCTTGGATTATTATCAATAAATGCACTTACAGCTTCAGATAGTGTGCTTATTCCAATACAATGTGAGTTTTATGCACTCGAAGGTGTTGGACAATTGATGAATACTATTCAATTAGTTAAAAAGAGTTTAAACCCTAAACTTGATATACAGGGTGTAATTATGAGTATGTTTGACGGTAGAACAAACCTTTCTATTGAGGTTGTTGAGGAAGCAAAAAAATATTTTAAGGGTAAGGTATATACTACAATTATCCCGAGAAATGTTAAGTTGGCTGAGGCACCAAGCCACGGTATTCCAATTATGCTGTATGATAAAAATTCGAGAGGAGCAGAGGCATATATGGAACTTGCAAAAGAATTTTTAGAATATGATGAAGGAGGATATTGATATGACAGCAAAAAAGAGTGCTTTAGGTAAGGGGTTAGGTGCTCTGATACCAGAGGTTGAAGTTAAAGAATTAGAGGGTGTAAAAGAAGTTGATATAAATGATGTGTTTCCAAATGAAGAACAGCCAAGAAAAAATATAGATGTAGAAAAAATAGAACAATTAGCACAATCGATAAAGGAACACGGTATAATTCAACCTATAATAGTAAAAAAAGAAGGCGAGTATTTTAAAATTATTGCAGGAGAAAGAAGATGGAGAGCAGCAAGGCTTGCTGGACTTAAAAAAGTACCAATTATAGAGAAGGAAATTAGTGAAAAGGAAGCAATGGAAATTTCATTAATAGAGAATATACAAAGGGAGGATTTAAACCCTATAGAAGAAGCAATTGCTTACAAAAAACTTATAGATGAGTTTGGACTCACACAGGATGAATTAGCAAAAAGGCTTGGAAAGTCAAGACCAGCGATAACAAATTCCCTAAGACTTTTAAATTTAGATAAAAGAGTTATTGATATGATTTTAAATTTAGATATAACAGAAGGTCACGGCAAGGTTATAGCAGGAATAGAAGATAAAAACAAACAATATGAAATAGCAATAAAGGTTGTAAATGAAGGATTAAATGTAAGGCAGACAGAAAAGTTAATTCAAAATCTTAATAATATAAAGGATAAAAAAGAAAAAAATAATACAAAAGATATCTACATAAAGGATATAGAGGATAGATTAAAAAACATATTTGGTACAAAGGTGAATATAAATAAGGGTAGAAAAAAAGGAAAAATTGAGATAGAATATTATAGCGAAGATGATTTACAAAGAATACTTGATATATTAAATTTATAAAAATGTTTCACGTGAAACATTAAAAAGGAGCTGATCTTATGGAATTTATAAAAAACTTTTTTCAAACATATGGTCTTTTTATTAATATAGGTATATTAATTTTAGTGTTAATCATATTGTTCTTAGAAATATTAAACAGGGTAGAACTTAATAGAATTGAAAAACGTTACAGAAAACTTATGAAGGGAAACAATAATAAAAATTTAGAAGAACTAATTATGCAGTATACAGATAATATAGATAAGGCGTTAGAACAAGTTAATAAAAATACCGAGTTATACAATGATGTAAACTTAAGATTAAAAAAATGTATACAAAAGGTAGGTATTGTAAGATATAGAGCCTTTGATGATGTAGGTAGTGATTTAAGTTTTTCAGTTGCACTTTTAGACGAAAATAATGATGGAATAGTACTTACTGGTCTTTTTGGAAGAAGTGAATGTACTACATTTGCAAAACCAATTGAAAATGGAATTTCTAAATATGACCTATCTGATGAAGAAAAACAAGCCTTAGAACAGGCACTTAAGTAATAATAAAACACCTCCTGTGAAATAATAAGAACAGGAGGTGTTTTTATGATTATAAGTGTTCAGGATAATTTAAAGGAAATAATATTAAACTTAGAAAGTTTAGGTTATAATGTTCATAAGTTTAGTGAAGGTATACCTTCAGATGTATATATTTATAAAGATGAAGAATTAGGTTTATCTAATTTAACAAGTCACGTTAAAACTCCAGAGAGAGGAGCTCTTCTTATAAATGTTGATAATAAAAGTATGAAGGAAATTTTATATTCAATAAATAATAGAACCTATTCTCCACTTTTTTAATCAATTGCAACTTTGTAATTGTAAATTTGTTTTAAAGACATATAAATACTTGTAGTGATAACTTCAGCCATCTTCATAACAATGCTTAATCTGGTGTTTTGTAGAACTATATACTCCATATATCCAGAACTATTAACAATGCCAGTTATGCTTATATCTCCTACAGGTTGAAGTTTTTTATTTACTCCAGCACCTGGATAAACAGGTCCCTTTATTAAATTAATATTACCTATATTTTCGCTCTTTCCGAGAGATGCGTCTATAGCTAAAATAAAAGGATTTTTTGTTGTATTGTAAATAAGGTTTATATGTTCATCAAGATTTTTAGCGTGAACAGGATTATTTAGTGTTCCGTATATATCAACTCTTTTATTTAAGGATAATTTATTAAGCTTATATCCAACAAGAGGACCTAAACAGTCGCCAGTTGATCTATCTGTACCTATACAAAGTATGACTAAATTTTTATTATATATATCGTTTTCTAAAATCAAGTCAATTAATTTAATTGATAGAAGGTAGCTTGAATTTATATTATTTACGTTTGTTGAAAAGTATATATCATTATTTATAGGCATAGTAAAACCTCCCATTTTCCTATATTGTAAGTTTATCCAAATGGGAGGTTTTATATTCCTATAATATTTTTGTTTTTTTAAGTATGTTATATAATACCATTAGAAAGATAAGATAAATCATCCCCACAAACCCATAGGCCTTTATACCTATAAATATTGCAGCTAAAACTGCTACAGGGTGAAGCCCAAGTGATGCAGAAACAAGTTTTGGTTCTAATATTTGTCTAACAACAGTAACTATTAGATATAATATTATAATTCCAAAAGCTATAATATATTTTTTAGTTATAATATAATATAATGCAACTAAAGAATAAACGGCACCAATACCTAAAATAGGTAAAACATCAAATATAGCAGAAACAATACTTAAAATTAACGCATATTTTATATTTAATACAGAAAACCCTATGTATGTCTCTACAAATGATAATGTAACAATAAAAGAATATGCCTTTATATACCCAGTTAAGGACTTGTTTAATTCATCTATTATTAGGGAAAACTTTTTCTTTCCGTCTGGTGTAAATATATTTAATATAGATGACCTAAAATTTAACATATCTTTACTAAAGAAATATGAAGATAATAAAGAAACAAATAACACTAAAAAAATAACAGGTAGTTTTAGTATAATAGATAACAACTTATTAAGTATAGAAAGGGATATATCTAAACTTGAATAGGCAAATTTAGTAATCTGATCATTTATTTTTTGAACAATTGCAGGGTCGATTGCATCGTAATATAATCTTAATTTATCAAAGTATTCTTGAATGTATGGAATAAATGTGTTAACGTTAGGTATAGAAGATACTAATTGTTTTATTTCGTATGTTATTTTTGTAAAAATACCTATTAGTAGCAAAACAAATATAATATAGACCAATAGAACAGATATCAAAGAGGCAATAGAATCTTTAAATTTTAATTTATGTTTTAAAAATTTAACTAAAGGTAGTGAAATCAAAGAAACAATTATTCCTATAACAAAAGGGAGTGTATAGGATAATGTTGAAAAAAATAAAAAGAATACTAAAGTATAGATTACTATAAAAATTGCAAAATTCCTCAATTTAATTAGAAATTGTTTATCAAACATATAAAACCCTCCTTTGTTTCATTATTATAGCATAATAAATTAGAATAATCATCAAGATGAGGTGAAAATTATGAATTATTTAGATAATCAGGTATTTTTAGAAACAGCAGAAATTTTAAAGGTCATAGGACATCCTATCAGATTGTGTATATTAAAGGGATTATATATTGAAGGAGAAAAAAATGTAACTACAATGCAGGGGTGCTTAAACATACCTCAGTCTACTGTTTCACAGCATATAGGAATATTAAAAAATAAAGGAATTATAAAGGGTAGAAGAAATGGGCTTGAAATAAACTATTCTATTTGTAATGAAAAAGTTATAAAAATATTAGAAACTCTATTAAAAGAGGAATTGATATGAAAAATTTAAAGGATATTAAGGATTATGCACAGAATATAGCAGAGATAATAAAGAGTGTCGTTGGAGTTGATGTAACTATTGTTGATTCTTTTAATATAAGAGTTGCTGCAACTGGAATGTATAAGGATTTAATTGAAAAAAAGATAGTCGATAAATCGGCCTTTAAAAAGGCAATGGAGCTAAAGAAAATATTAATAATAGATAATCCAAGGGAAGATGATATATGTTTTGAATGTGAGAACAAAATAAACTGTATTGAGTATGCAGAGGTATGCTCACCGATATTGGTAGAAAATAATGTAGTAGGAGTAATAGGGTTAGTTGCTCTATCAGAACAGCAAAAAATACAATTAAATAACAATAAAGAAAATCTTATTAAATTTTTAAATAAGATGAGCGATATGCTGAGCACTAAGATTTCTGAGATGAATATTTGTGAAAAACAGAATTTACTTATAAGACAGATTGAAACAATAATAAATTCAATTGATGAAGGAATAGTAGCTATTGATTTAGATAAAAATATTTTATTTAAAAATAAAATTATAAAGGATATTTTAAAGGAAGAAGAGATTGATTTATTTATATCAAAATTATTACAGGATGATATACATAACGATATTCTTTTAGGAAAAGAAATAAGAAACATACAGTTTGGAATAGAGGATAGAAATTTTTTAGTTTCTATTAAGCCTATTGTGTATTCAAACAAGCTTCAGGGTATTATTTTTTCTTTAAAAAATATGAAGGATATAAACAAAATAATTAGAGATATGACACTTATAAATAGCGATACGACCTTTGATAGTATTATAGGTAAATCAGAAAATTTTTTAAAGGCTATAGAAATAGCAAAGAAAACTTCAAGGGCAGATTCTACAGTATTAATACTTGGAGAGAGTGGAACGGGTAAAGAACTATTTGCAAGAGCTATACACAATGAAAGTAAAAGAAAAAAAAGGCCCTTTGTTGCAGTAAACTGTGCAGCTATACCTGAATCACTTCTTGAGAGTGAGCTTTTTGGTTTTGAAGAAGGAGCCTTTACTGGAGCTAAAAAGGGAGGAAAAATAGGAAAATTTGAACTTGCACAGGGTGGAACTTTGTTTTTGGATGAAATAGGGGATATGCCTCTGCATCTACAAGTTAAACTCTTGAGAGTACTTCAAGAAAAATATATTGAAAGAATAGGTAGCAATAGACAGATAGAAGTAGATATAAGAATAATAGCAGCAACACATAAGAATTTAGATGAGATGGTGTTAAAGGGAGAGTTTAGGCAGGATTTATATTATAGGCTAAATGTCATTCCAATAAAGATACCTCCTCTTAGGGAAAGAAGAGATGATATAAAGGTACTAATGGATTATATACTTAATAAATGCTGTTTAAAACTAAATAAAAATATAAAGGGATTTACTGAAGATGTATATGAGATATTTTTAAATTACCATTGGCCAGGTAATGTCAGAGAATTGGAAAATATAATAGAATATCTTGTGAATATGGAAAATGGAGAATATATAACATATGATAAAGTTCCCGAGAAGTTGAAAAGTAAAAAAGGCCAAGATATAACTATATTTGACTTAAAATATCACGAGAAAAATTTAATAAAAGAGGCATTACAGAAATTTAATTCAAAGGACGAAGCGGCAAAGGCATTGGGAATAGGAAGGGCAACTTTGTTTAGAAAGATAAAGGAGTATGGTTTAAATTAATCTCAAAATGATACTAAAAGTATCATTTTGAGATTATAAGTAAAAGACTATGTAATCAAAGCTTTGTAGGGGTATAAAGTATCATTTTGATACTTTATACCCCTCTGTTTATGTTTTTTTGTTGGCATAATTTTTGCAATATCTAATGTAGATAAGATTATACGTGGAGGTTTTTAATATGAAGAATATAATAAAAAACGTTTTAAAACAAGAAGTTGTATTGGCATTAGGATGTACAGAGCCAGTAGCAGTTGCTCTTGCATCAGCTTCAGCATATAGTGTAGTAAAAGGAGATATAGAAAAAATAAATGTTATAGTAAGTTCAAATATATTTAAAAATGCCTTTGCTGTAGGTATTCCGGGAACTAAGAATGTAGGTCTTCATATTGCTGCTGCATTAGGTGCAATAGGAGGGGATTGTAAGTTAAAACTTGAAGTGTTGAAAAATATAAATTCAAATCACGAAAAAGAAGCTAAAAAAATAGTTGAAGAAGGAAAAGTTAGAATAGATGTTGATGATTCAAAGGCTATATTTTATATAAGGGTTGAGGTATTTACAAAAAATGGTTTAGGAGTTTGTGAGATAAAAGATAAACATTCAAATATAGTTTATCTTGAGGCAAATGGTAAAGTTATATATGAAAATAGAGAAGTAGCTGTTGGCTCATCAAAGTCAAATTTTGATTTAAGAGAATTTAAGTTATTAGATTTGATACACGAAATAATAGATATGGAATATAAAGAATTAGAGTTTTTATTAGAGGGTGCTGAAGTAAATATTAAAATTGCAAAGGAAGGCTTAAATAATAGTTATGGAATGGAGATAGGTAAAAGATATCAGAAAATGATTGAAGAAGGGATTATATCAGACGATATTCAAAATAATATAATTATGATGACGGCAGCAGCCTCTGATGCAAGAATGGCTGGATGTTTTATGCCGGTTATGAGTAGTGCAGGTTCAGGAAATCACGGAATAACAGCTATAATACCAGTTGCAGTTTGTGCAAAGCTTTTAAATAAGGATAACGAAGAACTTATAAAGGCACTTGCTATATCACATATTACAACTATCTATATAAAGCAATTTACGGGAAGATTATCAAGCGTTTGTGGCTGTGGAGTTGCAGCTGGGGTTGGTGCAGCTTGTGGTATGTGCTACCTTCTTGGAGGAAATGATAAGGAGATTGAGAACACTATTAAAAATATGGTAGGAGATATAAGTGGTGTAGTTTGTGATGGTGCAAAACCAGGATGTGCTATAAAATTATCAACAGCAGCAGCTGCTGCCTATAAAGCAGCATTGCTTGCAACAAGAGGAGTTTATGTACCTTGTGGAAACGGTATTGTTGGATGTGATATAGAATCTACTATAAGAAATTTAGGTATATTTACAAGAGAAGGAATGAAAAATGTTGATAGAACTATAATTGATATAATGCTAAAGAAGGAATATGAGTTAGTGTGTTAATTAAGTAGAATGCCATTAACAATAGTTTATAAATTGTTAATGGTGTTTTTTATTTTGGAATATTATAATAGAATAAAAGGAGGTTGATAGATTTGAGTAAAATGGATATTTTAAACAAAATAAAAGAGGAAGAAGTTGAATTTATATATCTTCAGTTTACTGATATATTTGGAATAATGAAAAATGTTGCAATTACTGTAAGTGAGCTTGAAAGAGCTTTAAATAATGAAATTGTTTTTGATGGTTCATCAATAGATGGATTTGTTAGAATAGAAGAATCTGATATGTATCTTTATCCTGATATAGATACATTTTTAGTATATCCTTGGTATTCAAGCTTTGGAAAAGAGGCAAGATTTATTTGTGACATATATGATTCAGAGGGTAAACCCTTTGAGGGAGATCCAAGATACGTTTTAAAGAGGGTATTAAATGAGGCGAAGGAGATGGGGTATTCTATTAAAATAGGACCTGAATGTGAATTTTTCTTATTTAATACAGATGAGTTTGGTAAACCAACATTAATAACTCACGATGATGCAAGCTATTTTGATTTAGCACCTGTAGATTTAGGAGAAAATGCAAGAAGAGAGATGGTTTTAACGCTTAATAAGATGGGATATGAAGTTGAAGCATCACACCACGAGGTTGCACCTGGACAACACGAAATAGACTTAAAATGTGATGATGCACTATACTCGGCAGATAAAATAGTAACATTTAAACAGGTGGTAAGAAAAATAGCTAAAAATCACGGATTGCACGCGACATTTATGCCTAAACCAATATATGGAATACCAGGTTCAGGACTACATACAAATATATACGTATATAAAGGCGATGAAAATTTGTTTTATGATAAAGATGATAAACTAAACTTGTCAAAGGAGGCATATAGCTTTATAGCAGGGATAATGGAGCACGCAAAGGCTATATGTGCAATAACAAATCCAAATGTTAATAGCTATAAAAGGTTAGTATCAGGTTATGAGGCTCCTATGTATATATCTTGGTCCTGTAAAAATAGAAGTCCTTTAATTAGAGTTCCATCAAGAATAAATAAAAATGCAAGGATAGAACTTAGAAATCCAGACCCATCTTGTAATCCATATTTAGCGTTAGCAGTTATAATAAAGGCAGGATTAGATGGAATAAAGAAAGGATTAAAACCTTGTGATCCAATAGATAGAAATTTATATGAAATAACAGATGAGGAAAGATTAGAAGAGGGATTAGATTTGCTTCCTCAATCACTTAGAGAAGCAGTTAAAGAGTTGAAAAAGGATGAACTAATCAAGGAAGCATTAGGAAGTCACGTCTACAATAGGTTTATTGAAGCAAAAGAGATGGAATGGAAGGAATATAAAAGTGTAGTGACATCTTGGGAAGTAGAAAGATATTTAACGAAGTATTAATGAGGGGCTAATATGGATAGACTTAAAATAGCAGTAGGAGATAACGATGAAGAAATATTAAAATCTATTCAGATTATGCTTATGCAAATGGGATTCAATGTTGTTGCAACTGAAAAATCAGGTTCTTCGCTTTTGAGAAAAATACGAAGCATAAACCCTGATGTTGCTTTAATTGACGTAAATTTAAAGGGAATGTCTGCCTTTGAGATAAGTGAGGTAGTTGAAAAACAAGGAATATGTCCTTGTATAATAACTATTAAGGGAAGTGTAGAGGAGTATTTTGATAAATTAAAAAGCAAGTTAGTATTTGCGTATATTCAAAAGCCCTTTAATCAAACAAGTTTGAGATATGCAATAGAGTCAGCATATTTTAACTATAAAAATTTAATGGATATGGAAAGAAAGTTAAAAGAGAGAAAGCTTATTGATAAGGCAAAGGGTTTAATAATGAATAAATATAACTTAACAGAAGACAAGGCATATGAATATATAAGAAAAAAGAGTATGGATAAAAGTATGAGTATGGCTAAAATTGCCCAGGTAATAATTGATATAATAGAACAAAATGATAAAAATGGAGGGGATAAAAATGAAAAGGATTGATTGTAGAGGACTTGCCTGTCCAAAGCCTGTAATTATGACAAAAAAGGAATTAGATAGTATGGTTAGTGGTGAAGTTGAAGTTATAGTGGATAATCAGGGAGCAAGGGAAAACCTTTCAAAACTTGCACAGAGTTATGGACTTGAGTATCGCATAGAAGAAGATGCTGAAGGAATACATGTAATAATAAAAAAGATTGAGAATAAGAATAGTAATTTAGTTGAAGATGAAAAAAATATTGTTATAACTATTACATCAGACTGCTTTGGACAAGGAGATGATGTATTAGGTAGAGCTTTAATGAAGAGCTATATATATTCATTAACAGAAGTTGAGAAAAAACCAAAGACATTAATATTTGTTAATGCTGGAGTAAAATTAACTACAGAGGGTTCTGATGTATTAGAGAGCCTTAAAATCTTAGAACAGCAGGGAGTGGAAATATTATCCTGTGGAACGTGCTTGAATTTTTATAATTTATCAGATAAATTAAAGATAGGTTCTGTATCAAATATGTATACAATAGTTGAAAAGATGCACGACGCAACAAATACTATAAGAATATGAGGTTGATAAAGAGATGGAATACATTATAGTAACATTTGAAAGCACTAATTTTGCAATACAAGCAGAGTCTGCATTAAAGTCAATAAACCTTAATGTACAAATAATACCGACACCAAGGGAAATTACTTTAAGTTGTGGTATATCTATTTTAACTCAAATTGAAAATCTTAAAAAGATAGATGAACTTATTAAAGAAGGTAAGATAAGAGTAAAGGAAGTATATAAGTATGTTAAAGACGAGTTTAAGACACTTGAAAGATTAAGACCATAGGTCTTAATCTTTAATTTTGAGGAGGTGTAGTTATGAATATAGTTAACAAATTTAAAGAGGCCTTTTTGAGCAATTTAACACAGGAAAAAATAATAGATGGTTCTTTGAAGTTTATTAAAGCAATTGCAATAATTATAATTTGTTTAATAATAATAAAGATAGGTGAAAAAATAATTCATTCTTTTTTCGAAAGACAAAGAAAATCAAAGTTTGGTTTAAATGAAAAGAAGGCTGCAACTCTTCAGGAACTTTTCAAGAGTTTATTAAGGTATTTAATGTATTTTGTTGCTGCAATTTGGATATTTGACATTAAAACTGTTATAGCTGTAACAGGAGTTGCAGGTGTTGCAATTGGTTTTGGTGCTCAAAATTTGGTTAAGGATATAATATCAGGGATTTTTATATTGCTTGAAGATCAATTTGCAGTAGGGGATTATATTGTTATAGACGGTTTATCAGGATTTGTTGAGGCAATAGGTATAAGGGTTACAAAGCTTAGGGATTTTACTGGAGACCTACATATAATTCCTAACGGAACAATAAGTAAGGTTACAAATAAAACAAGAGGAAATATGAGGGCACTTGTTGATGTAGATATTGCCTATGAAGAGGATATAGACTATGCAATATCTGTTATAAAAGAGGTATGTGAGGATGTAAAAAAAGATTTTGAAGACATTGTTGAAGGTCCAGATGTTCTTGGGGTTGTAAAATTAGGTGAATCTGGTATAACTATAAGAGTGGTGGCAAAGACTATTCCAATGGAACAATGGGCTATTGAAAGGGAACTTAGAAGACGAATAAAATATAGATTAGATAAGGAAGGAATTGAAATACCATATCCAAAAAGAGTTATATATAGCAAGGAAGGAGGAAAGTAATTGGTAAAAGTATTTAATTTAGGAGATATAGTTGAGACAAAAAAAGAACATCCTTGTGGAAGTAAAACTTGGGAGATTATAAGGCTTGGGGCAGATATAAAAATAAAATGTACAGGTTGTGGAAGAATAGTTATGCTTCCAAGACCTAAATTTGAAAAGTCTGTCAAAAAGATAGTAAAATCAGCAGTAGAAGAAAATAGTGACTTGACTTAAAATTAATAATGTGTTAAGATAGAGAAGTTGTAATCCCTGCTCATTTTATGAGCCGTTTAGTCCGGAGGGAGGAGGTGAACTATAATGAGAAAGTACGAAGCACTATATGTTTTAGCACCAAACCTAACTGAAGAAGAAATAAAGGCAAACGTAGAGAAGTTCAAGAATGTTGTTGTTAATGGTGGTGGAGAAGTAGAAAACATAGACGAGTGGGGCAAGAGAAAGCTTGCTTATGAAATAAACCACATTAACGAAGGATATTATGTACTTATGAACTTCTCAGCTAATTCCGAACTACCAATGGAATTAGACAGAGTGCTAAGAATCTCCGATAGCGTTATAAGACATCTTGTTGTTAATTTACAAAAGTAATTTTTAGGTGGTGTTTAAATTGAATAAAGTTATTTTAATTGGCAGATTAACAAAGGACCCTGAACTTAGATTTACAGCTGGGTCTGGTATTGCCGTAGCCACCTTTACTGTTGCAGTAGACAGGAATTACGTAAGTCAAAGTGGACAAAGAGAAGCAGATTTCATACCAGTTATATGTTGGAGAAAACTTGCTGAAAACGTTGCAAACAACCTGGGAAAAGGAAGGCTTGTGGCAGTATCTGGGTCTATACAAACAAGAAAATATCAGGCTCAAGATGGTAGCACAAGATATGTGACAGAGGTTGTTGCAGAAGAGGTTAAATTTTTAGATTGGCCAAAGGACGGAGGTTCGGCACAAAGAGGAGCTTCAGGCATGTACGGCCAAGGCTATGAATCTCCAATTGATGATTATAACGGTGGAGATTTTATTCCAGTTGATGGAGAGGAAGAAGTTCCATTCTAGTCTAATTCTTGAGGTAAGGAGGGAAGAAAGATGGCAAACGCAAAAGGAAACTTTAAGCAAAGAAAGAAGAAGAGAGTATGTGCTTTCTGTATGGATAAAGTTGAATACATCGATTACAAGGATGTCGCAAAACTTAAGAAGTACATCACAGAAAGAGGAAAGATTCTTCCAAAGAGAATCACAGGAAACTGTGCAAAGCATCAAAGAGAGCTTACAATAGCAATAAAGAGAGCAAGAAATATAGCTCTTCTTCCATATACAGCAGAATAATGAAGTGCCTAAATTTTAGGCACTTTTTCTTTTTACAATAATAATAAATATGCTATAATTGTATTAATGTAGACATAGAATTTTTTGGGGGGGTTTATATGTTTAATGCCGATGAACTAAACATACTGGATAATATAAAGCTTATTGAAAATTATAAAGCTTTTTTACTTTCATCTGTTGCAGACCTTTTTACAAGTATGGCAAAGGGAAATAAATCAAGTACAGATGAAATAACAGATGAATTATCAGAAATAATAATATTATCCTATATGCTTGGAAGAAGATTGGGTATAAGCTTTTCAGAAATAGATGAAAAGGTAATAAAGAAGCTAAAGCTTGGTCTTTTAAAGGAGGAGGCAGATACACAATATCAAGATTGTGCAAAGCTTATATCATACATTAGAGAAGGAAGAGAGGTCTGATTATGCAAAATAGAACATCCACTCGTTCAATTGTAGAAGCAGGTTTATTGACTGCAATAAATGTTGTATTAATATTAGCAAGTATATATGTTCCATTTTTATATTTTGTAGGAATATTTTTATGGCCTATACCTATAGCACTTACGTTTTTAAGACATAATTTTAAATATAGTTTATTATCTGTTATTGCAACAGGTGCAATTGTTGCCTTTACAGTTGATCCTATTACTGCTGTTTCTTTTGCTATAATTTATGGTGCCCTTGGGCTTGTGATGGGGTATTGTATAAAAAATAAAAAATCAGTTATTACTACCTTTACTTTTATGTCTATAGTTGTGTTTATATCAACAGCAGTGCTTATTAAACTATCTAATTTAATTTTAGGTCAGGATATACTAAAATCAATGATACAGATGTTAGATGAGTCAGTAAAAATAACAAAAGAAATATATGGCGGATTAGGTGTACCTCAAGAACAGATAGATTCACTTTTAAAGAAGCTAATACCAAGTTCAGATATTATTATAATGGTATTTCCAGTTACTATGCTTTTATATTCATTAATGAGTGCACTTGTAAGTTATCTATTTGCATATAAAATATTTAATAGATTTGGCTATAAGGTAGAAAAAATAAAACCACTCTCACAGTGGTATATTCCTGTTAAGCTTGCAACAGCAATATTAGTTATTGTATTGATTAGTTTTGTTCTTGTTGTAACTAATTTTCCAAATGCACTATCATACTACTATAATGCACAAATTTTATTTAGTTTTGTATTTACTATAAATGGTATTGCAGCGGTTGATTTTTATTTTATAAAAAGAGAAATGAAGGGATTTTTAAGATTTTTAATAATCTTCTTTGTTATGACTTCACCACTTTCAAATATTATATTTATAATAGGTATAATGGATTATATATTTAATTACAGGAGACTTGATTATAGAAGAATAAGAAAATAAAAATTCCTCGCAGGAGGAGATATTATGGATAATAAATTTTATAGATTTTTTCCTAATACTAAACTTTATATGTTTTTTATAGCAGTTCTATTAGCCTTATTAATGTTTTATAACTATCCTATAGGAATAATAGGATTAGTTTTTTATGCTTATCTTATTTACTATAATCTAAAGATAAATAAAATAAGGAGTCAGGAGTTTTCTAAGTTTGTAGAGACTCTTTCGGCTGACATTGACATTGCTGGTAAGAACACACTATCCAAAATTCCTATTCCTCTTGTTATAGTAGATAGTAGTGGTAAAATACTTTGGGCAAATTCTCTTTTTTATATGAATACAAAAATAAATTTGTATGGTAAAGATATTAGGGATTTTATTGGAAATTTTGATTCAAGTTTAATATTAAAAAATAAAGAGCATTTCTTTGAAAAGGTGATAATAAAAGATAAAATATTTAACGTTTTGGTAAGTCCTGTTGAGGCAGAGAAGGAAAGGGATAGATATATATTTTTATTATATTTTATTGACTATACTAATTACTATACTTTATATGATATGTATAATGAGAAAAAATCAATTGTAGCACTTTTAGAGGTTGATAATTTCGATGAGGTTATTAAAAGTACAGAGGATATAAATAGGCCTACACTTCTTGCAGAGATTGATAACAGGATAAATGCATTTGCTTATTCTATAGATGCTTTAATTAGAAAATATGATAACTATAAATATATATTAGTTTTTGAAAATCATCATTTTGATACATTAGTAGAAAATAAATTTGATATATTAGACAAGATAAGAGAAATTGATGTTGGAAATAAAATACCTGTAACATTAAGTATTGGTTTAGGCAGAAATGGAGAAACAATAGCTAAAACCCATCAATTTGCAGTAGCAGCAAAGGATCTGGCATTAGGTAGGGGAGGAGACCAAGCTGTTGTTAAAGACGGTGATAGGTTATCCTTCTATGGAGGAAAGACAAAAGAGGTGGAAAAAAGAACAAGGGTTAGGGCAAGAGTTATAGCCCACGCAATTTCAGATTTAATAGAACAAACAGATGAAGTTGTAATTATGGGACACGAGGTTCCAGATATAGATTGTTTTGGGGCCTCCCTTGGTATGTATAGGGGAGTAAAGTTATGTGGTAAAGATGCCTATATTGTTTTAAATACAGTTAATAGCTCAATTGAAAAAATGATGGAGAAGGTAATTAAATCAGGACAATACAATGGAGTTTTTATAAAAAATGAAATAGCAGTACAAAAAGTTATGGCAGGTGCACTCTTGATTATAGTAGATGTTCATAGAAGGAGTCTATTGGAGTGCCCTGAACTTGTAGATTATGCAAAAAATATAGTAATAATTGACCATCATAGAAAGAGTGCTGATTTTATAGAAAATACAACTATGAGCTATATTGAACCCTACGCAAGTTCAACCTGCGAGCTTGTTACAGAAATACTTCAGTATCTAAAGGAAAAGCCACAGATTGAACAGTTAGAGCTTCAGGCTCTTATGGCGGGTATATATATGGATACCAAGAATTTTTCCTTTAAAACAGGTGTTAGAACCTTTGAAGCTGCAGGTTTTTTAAAGAAAAATGGTGCAGATATAATAGAGGTTAAAAAGCTGTTTATGGATGATTTAGAGACATATAGGGAAAGGACAAAATTAGTTGCAAATGCAGAAATAAATGATAAAATAGCAATTGCAGTATATGATGGTACTGTTAAAAATCATTTAGTTATACCACAGGCTGCAGATGAGCTTCTAACTTTAGAAGGTGTTGAGGCCTCCTTTGTGCTTGCAAAAGTAGATAATGAGGTTATAATAAGTGGAAGGTCTTTAGGAAATATTAATGTTCAATTGATATTAGAAAACTTAGGTGGCGGAGGCCATATGACTATAGCTGGTGCTCAGCTAAATAATGTAGATATAGAGGATGCAAAGAAATTGCTTTTAGAATCAATAAAAAAATACTTTAAGGAGAGTGATGAAAGATGAAGGTAATATTAAAGGCTGATATTAAGGGTGTAGGTAAAAAGGATGAGGTTATAAATGTATCTGATGGATATGCAAGAAATTTTTTATTTCCAAAGAAACTTGCAGTAGAAGCAACAGAGGGTAATTTAAGAGTTTTAGAGGAACAAAAGGCAAAGGAAGCAGAAAAGAAAAGAAAAGAAATAAAGGAAGCACAGGAGCTTGCCAAGAAGCTTTCTGCATTGACTGTTGAAGTTTATGTTAAGGTTGGAGATAATGGAAAGATTTTTGGTTCAGTTACATCAAAGGATATAGCAGATGCATTAAAGAAGCAACATAATATAGATATTGATAAAAAGAAGATAGATTTACCAGAAGCTATAAAGATTGCTGGAGTATATACTGTTGATGTAAAAGTATATCCAGAGGTTACAGGAAAGCTAAAGGTATCTATTTTACAAAAATAGAGAGGAGTATTTGATTGAATAAAAATAACTTAGCAGTTGATTTAAAAAATAACTTTACAAATATGATGAATGATATTGATGTTCAAGTTGAAGCACTTAAGGAACTACTAAACAAACTATATGGTGAAAAGTATCTTAATGATGTCCTAAAAAAATTGAATTTAAAGAAACAGTATAAGAGTGATAAAGTAGAGGAAAAGATATATGTTTTACAGAGGTTAATTTTAAAAAAGGATGATTATATAGATAATCCAATTGAATGCCTTCAGGAAATAAAAAGGGAGCTTTCTAAGAAGATAGCATTAAGACACGTTGAGGATGAAATTGATCAAGAGGTTGAAAAGTATCTTCTTGAAAAACAAGACAAGCTTATAGAGGAAGTAAAATTAAGTATAATTAAAAAGAAAAATGGTGCAGAAAACAGTAAGACATTAAAAAAGCTTGTGGAATTACAAAAGCTTGATACAATTAAACTATCAAAGTCAATAATGGAGTTTTTAAGACCT
Source organism: Caloramator sp. (assembly GCF_020054765.1). Classification (NCBI taxonomy): domain Bacteria; kingdom Bacillati; phylum Bacillota; class Clostridia; order Eubacteriales; family Clostridiaceae; genus Caloramator; species Caloramator sp. The sequence continues at coordinate 34,638 of NZ_JAIHAO010000002.1, forward strand.
GAAAATAAGGATGAGATTGTAGGGCAAGAGAGGGCCTTAACTGCACTTGTATCAAAGCTTTGTTCACCATACCCACAGCATATAATACTTTATGGTCCTCCAGGTGTTGGAAAAACAACAGCTGCAAGATTGGCACTAAAGATTGCAAAGGAATTTAAAACATCTGTATTTAATAATGATGCACCATTTGTAGAAGTTGATGGAACAACATTAAGGTGGGATCCAAGAGAGATAACAAGCCCACTTTTGGGTTCTGTACACGATCCTATCTATCAGGGAGCAAAGAGGGATTTTATTGAAACAGGAATTCCAGAACCAAAACTTGGACTTGTAACTAAAGCACACGGTGGGGTTCTTTTTATTGATGAAATTGGAGAAATGGATGAAATGCTTCAAAATAAGCTCTTAAAGGTTTTAGAGGACAAAAGAGTGGAGTTTTCATCATCATATTATGATCCAGATGATGAGAGTGTACCTCTTTATATAAAGAAGCTTTTTAATGAAGGAGCACCTGCGGATTTTGTATTGATTGGTGCTACAACAAGAGAGCCAAGCGAAATAAACCCTGCATTAAGGTCAAGGTGTGCAGAGGTTTACTTTGAACCTTTAACAAAAAAGCATATAAGACAAATTGTTTTAAATGCGGCAAACAAGTTAAAAATTAAAATAGAAGAAGGGGCAGTAGATGTAATAAGTGAATATACCCTTGAAGGAAGAAAGGCAGTAAATATACTTGCAGATGTATATGGGTATGTTGTACAAAAGAGAGGAACAGAAAATATTACAATAACTCTTCAGGATGTATATGAAGTTGCAGCATTATCAAGATTAACGCCTCAGTTTAAAAACTATTCAAAGGAAGCTAAGGAGATAGGAAAGACCTATGGACTTGGCGTATATGGATTTTTAGGTTCTGTTCTTGAGATAGAGGCAGTGGCCTTTAAAAAGGATTCACCTACTGGTATTGTTAGGTTTAATGATACTGCAGGAACTATGGCAAAGGATTCTGTGTTTAATGCAGCAACAGTAATTAGGCAGATTACTGGTGAAGATTTATCAAATTATGATGTTCACGTTAATGTAGTAGGTGGAGGTAATATAGATGGCCCTTCAGCAGGACTTGCAATAACACTTGCTATTTTAAGTGCAGTTGAGGAAAAGCCTCTAAGACAGGATGTAGCAATAACAGGTGAAATATCATTAACAGGAAGTATAAAACCTGTAGGAGGTATACCTGAGAAAATATATGGAGCTCTTCAGGGAGGAATAAAAAATATTATTATTCCAAAGGAAAATATGAAGGATGTTCCTATTAATCTTGAAGAGGTCAATATAATACCTGTAGACCATATAAAAGAAGTACTTGATATTGTATATTAGGAGGTGAGGAAATGGAAGCACAGTTAAGAGTTCCTCCACATAATATTGATGCAGAACAATCTGTACTTGGTGCGATGATAATAGAAAATGATGTTATATATGAAGTTTCTGAAATATTAACTGGTGATGAGTTTTATAAAGAGGGACATAAGGTTTTATATAAAACAATAATGGAAATACACAATGATGGTAAGCCGGTTGATATGATAACATTAATTGATACTTTAAAGGGAAGAGACCTGCTTGAGGTGGTTGGAGGAATTTCTTATATAAGTGACCTTATTTCCTCAGTACCTACGGTATCAAATGCAAAACATTATGCAAAAATAGTTGAGGAAAAGTATCTATTAAGAAGCTTGATTTCTGCATCCCATAAAATTATGGATAAATGCTATAGCGAACAGGATGATGTAGAAGAGGTTTTAAGTGATGCAGAAAAGAGTATATTTGATATATCACAAAAAAAGAAAAATGAGGATTTTGAATCAATAAAGCCAATACTTGAGAGAAGTTTTGAACAAATAGAACACGTATATAAATTTAAGGGTGATACAACAGGAATAGCTTCAGGGTTTATAGATTTAGACAGAAAAACATCAGGTTTTCAAAAGGGAGACTTTATACTTGTTGCAGCAAGACCATCAATGGGTAAGACTGCATTTGTATTAAATATTGCACTACACGCAGCTCTAAGGGAAGGAAAAAGTGTTGCAATATTTAGTCTGGAGATGTCTAAGGAACAGCTTGTATACAGAATGCTTTGTGCTGAGGCAAATGTAGATATGCTAAAGCTAAGAACAGGGGAACTTGATGATGAAGACTGGTTAAGACTTGCAAGAGCAGCAAGCCCTATGGCAAAGGCATCAATATTTATTGATGATACACCAGGTATTTCTATAATGGAGATGCGTTCTAAGTGTAGAAGACTTAAAATGGAAAAGGGTCTTGATTTAATAATGGTAGACTACCTTCAACTTATGAGTGGAGGTAAAAAATCTGAAAGTAGACAGCAGGAGGTTTCTGAAATATCAAGGTCACTAAAGGCTATTGCAAAGGAGATGAATGCACCTGTAATTGCACTTTCACAGCTATCTCGTGCACCTGAGGCAAGAGCTGACCATAGACCAATACTATCTGACCTTAGAGAATCAGGTTCTATTGAGCAGGATGCCGACCTTGTTATGTTTTTATATAGAGATGAATACTATAATAAGGAATCAGAAAAAAAGAACATTGCAGAAGTTATAATAGCAAAACAAAGAAATGGTCCAACTGGAACAGTTGAACTTGCTTGGCTTGGACAATATACTAAGTTTGGAAATCTTGATAGGTATCATAATGTATAAGAAAACAAAAGGTTATTGTAACCTTTTCAGGCTGTTGAAAAAATGATATATTGATAGCCCCATGAAAGATTTTAAGGCATTCGTTCATTTCACTAAGCAAATCTAAGCTTTTCTTTGTTTAAAAAAGTCCTACCCTCGCGATGCCCTCGTCCTTGAGGGCCGCTCAGCTCGGCACGTCCTGTGCCGAATTACGGACTTTTTCAAAGTCGAAAAGCAAGATTTGCTAAAGTTTATGAAAGAGCCTAATAAAATCCTTTCATAGGGCCTTTAAAAATCAAACTATAAGGCTTCTAACACCTTTTGCTTATTTTTTTTATACGCTTCTATGATAGCCATATAAAGGAGTCAGCATCTGATGGCATTCTAAGGTCGCCTCTTGGTGAGAAGCATACGCTTCCAACTTTAGGTCCATCGGGCATACAGGAACGTTTAAACTGTTGAGTAAAAAATCTTCTATAAAATACATTTTGCCATTTTTTAATATATTCTTTATCATATTTATCGGAAAAGGCGTGTTCAGCAAGGAAAAGTACCTTTTCAGGAGGCATATTGTATCTTATTGCATAATAAATAAAGAAATCGTGGAGTTCGTATGGACCTACTGTATCCTCTGTTTTTTGTTTAATATTACCCTCTTTATCAGGGGGTAGAAGTTCTGGGCTTATTGGTGTGTCTAATATATCCTTTAATATGTGTTTAGCTTCTTTATCATCGGTTTTTTCAGCATACCAATCCACCAAAAACTTTATAAGTGTTTTTGGAATACTTGCATTTACTGCATACATTGACATATGGTCTCCGTTATACGTACACCATCCAAGTGCAAGTTCAGATAGGTCACCAGTACCCACCACAATACCACCTATTTTATTTGCAATATCCATAAGTATTTGAGTTCTTTCTCTTGCTTGAGTATTTTCATAGGTTAAATCGTGTATATCTTTATCGTGTCCTATATCCTTGAAGTGTTGTAGACACGCATCCTTAATATTTATTTCCATAAGTGTACATTTTAAAGATTTAATTAAATTAACAGCATTTGTATAGGTTCTATCTGTTGTTCCAAAGCCTGGCATTGTTATAGCAATTATATTTTCTGGTGGTATATTTAACTCCTTAAAGGTTTTATAGGTTACAAGAAGAGCAAGAGTTGAATCAAGACCACCTGAGATACCTATAACAGCCTTTTTTAGCCCTGTATGTTCAAAACGTTTTGCTAAACCTGATACTTGAATATTGAATATTTCATTGCATCTTATATCTATTTCTTGTTTGTTTGACGGAATGAATGGAGTCTTAGAAATATATCTATCAAACCCATCAATACTAAGTTTATTAAATATAGTATTTACAGTTTGGTATTTTACATTAGATACATTGAGGCTATCTATAAAAGTTTTATTGACCTGTCTTTCGGAGTTTAATCTGTCTACATCTATATAGGAGTATATAATTTGACTATCCCTTTTAAATCTTTCTGAAGATTTTAAAAGAGAACCATTTTCGCATATTAATAGGTTTCCACTAAAGACTAAATCTGTTGTTGATTCGTGAACTGAAGCGGAGGAATAGATATACCCACATATACATCTTGCACTCTGTCCCTTTATTAGTTCACGTCTGTAGTCGGATTTTGCAACCACTTCGTTGCTGGCAGATAAGTTTAATATTATATTTGCACCATTTACACAAAGAAAACTACTTGGAGGTATAGGTGCCCATACATCTTCACATATTTCAACACCAATTCTTAAGTCTAAATTCTTATCTTCTATAATAACATTTCCAAAGGGAACTTTATCATCAAATAAATCTATTTCTTCAATATGAGATACTTCAAATCCAGATGTAAACCACCTTTTTTCATAAAACTCCCTGTAGTTAGGTATGTACATTTTAGGTACAACAGCGAGTAGTTTACCGGATTTAAACAAAACTGCACAGTTTAAAAGTATATGATTTATTAAAATAGGCATTCCAACAGCACAAAGTATATCAGTATGTTTTGTCTCATCTAAAATATTTTTAAGTGCTATGTAGCTGTCATTTATTAATTTTTTTTGTGAAAATAAATCAGCACAGGTATATCCGGTTATACTAAGTTCAGGAAAAACAATTATCTTTGCAAAATTTTTATCTGCTTCTAATATTATATTTTTTATTTCTTCTGCATTATAAAAGGGATTTGCAACTTTAAGCTTAGGTGAAGATGCTGCTACCTTTATAAAACCAAAATTATTCACACTATCACTCCCTCTTTAGTATCTAATTCTAATTTACTACAAATTTTTAATTTTGGTAAGAAGGATATATTAATATTAAATAGAACTTTTAGTAATGAAGGGAGTGATTTAATGTATAGGGCATCAAAAAATGCAAAGATAGAAAGTTTACTTCTTATAATGTTTGGAATTTCAATTGGTATTTTTCCTTTATTAAGTGGAAAAACTATAGGAGTTGAATCAATTATAACTTCTATTTTAGTAGTTGCACTTGGTTTTTATATGTACAAAAGAGTTAATAGATTAAAGGTTATTATCCACAATGACAGGATAGAGTATTTTGGTGAATCTAATAAAAGTGATAAAGTGATATACTTTAACAACATATACCTTGTGGAAACTGTGAATAAGTCAGGGGTTTTTTTAACCTTTATTGTGGATAAATATAAAGATGGTGGAAGGTGGATTATTAGAGGTACTTTTCCACAAGCAACAGAAAAGGAAATGGGGAGGGATAAGGATATAAAACTTGATTTTAAAAAGAGTCTATGTATTGATAGTAGAAAGATAGAAAATAGTAGAGAAATAGTTGAAATTATCTGTTCTAAAATATCAAAAAATAGGGTTTCAGAAGGTACAGAGTATTATATAAAGGGTATAAAAAAAGAGGAAAGTGATGATGGTAAAGACGTCAAGGTTAATAATTTAATATATAAAATATTAATGTCTATAAATTTAATAGGTCTTTTAATTGTTTTGATGTTTTTAGAAGGAAAATCACCAATACTGAAAAATATTTATTTTAAAATATCAACTTTCATTATATTTTTAATAAATGGGTTTTATTCTCTTTATTTGCGTGTTAAATATAAAAATAATAAAAGTTATAAAATCATATTTAATATAGGGATAATAATAAGTATTCTTGTTATATCTTTAATGTTTACATAAGCCCTGCAGCCTTGTAGGGCTTATGTACGTTATATTTCTTAATATATGTATTTTTTATTTAAATAATATACGTCACAAAACGAAATATAAATAATTCAACAATAAAATTATTCGATTTTTTATTGACTTAAAGGTATGGGTTTGGTAGTATTTTATTGGAGTTAAAAGGAGGGGTATTATGAAAAAATATGATGTAATTATAGTAGGTGGAGGACCTGCAGGAATTTTTACTGCCCTTGAGTTAGTAAAACAAAACCAAAATTTAAGTGTTGCTCTATTTGAAAAGGGTAAAAGTATGCTAAATAGAAAATGCCCCAGCAGTGAAAATAAGGTAAAGTGCCTAAAATGCAATCCCTGTTCTATAGTTTCAGGATGGGGAGGAGCAGGTGCATACAGTGACGGCAAGTTAACTTTAACTACTGAATTTGGTGGAGTGTTAGATGAATATATAAGCAAGGTAGAATTACAAAGCTTAATTGATTATATAGATAAAATTTATTTGGAGTTTGGAGGACCAAGTGAGATACATGGTGAGATAACTCCAAAGGTTGAGGAGATAATGAGAAGGGCGGCTGCCGCTGACCTTAAGTTTATACCTGCAAGGATAAGACATCTTGGAACAGATAATTGTTTTAATATATTAAAGTCTATGGAGGAGTATTTAAGAAAAAAAATAGACGTATTTACTTTAAAGCCGATTAAAGAAATCATAATTGAAGATGATAGGGCAAAGGGAGTAATTACACAGGATGGAGAAGAGTTTACTGCTGATTATGTAGTAGTTTGTCCTGGACGTGAAGGCTCTGATTGGTTTTTTAGAGAGGTTGAAAGATTAAATTTAGAGTTTGATACAAATCCTGTTGATATAGGTGTTAGAGTTGAGTGTCCTGCAATTGTTATGAAGGATATAACTGATGCAGTTTATGAGTCAAAGCTTATATACTATACAAAATCCTTTGATGATAGGGTTAGAACCTTCTGTATGAATCCAAATGGTGAAGTTGTTGTTGAAAACAATGATGGGATTAAAACTGTAAATGGGCATAGTTATGCCAACAAAAAAACAAACAATACAAATTTTGCACTACTTGTTAGTAAAAACTTTACAAAACCCTTTAAATCTCCAATAGCATATGGTAAGTATATTGCAAGCCTTGCTAATATGTTAGGAGAAGGGGTTATAGTACAAAGATTAGGAGATCTCCTTGAAGGAAGAAGAACAACAGAGGATAGATTAAAAAGAGGACTTGTGGAACCAACTTTAGTTGATGCAACTCCAGGAGATTTAAGTTTAGTTTTACCATATAGGTTTTTAACTGATATAATAGAGATGTTAGAGGCACTTGATAAAGTAGCTCCAGGTATCTATTCAAAACATACACTTTTATATGGTGTAGAGGTTAAGTTTTACTCAATGAGATTAAAACTTACAAATAGCCTTGAAACGCAAGTTAAAAATTTATTTGCAGCAGGTGATGGTGCAGGAGTAACAAGAGGACTTGCTCAAGCATCGGTATCGGGAGTTATTATTGCAAGAGAAATTATAAATAGGATGAGGTGATTAGATGTCAGCACTTGTAGTTATTGGAGCCCAATGGGGTGATGAAGGAAAGGGAAAAATAACAGATTTTTTAGCAGAGGGAGCAGATGTTGTAGTTAGATATCAGGGAGGAAATAATGCTGGACATACAGTTGAAGTTTTAGATAAAAAATATAAGCTACACCTAATTCCATCAGGTATTTTATATGATACAAAGCTTTGCATTATCGGAAATGGTGTGGTCATTGATCCAATGGCCTTCTTTGAGGAATTAAATTATTTAGAGGGAGAAGGAGTTAATGTTTCACCAGAAAAATTAGTTGTAAGTGATAGAGCCCACGTTATAATGCCATATCATAAGATTTTAGACAAACTTTCAGAACAAAAAAGAGGAAGCAAGGATATAGGAACTACAGGTAAGGGGATAGGACCTTGCTATACAGATAAACACGAAAGAATAGGAATAAGAATCTGTGATCTTTTAAATAAAGAAACACTTAAGGAAAAGCTTGAGCTTAATATTGCAGCAAAGAATAAAATAATAAAGGAAATATACGGAGGAGAAGAACTAAATTTTGATGAGGTTTATTCAAAATATGTTGAGTATGGTGAAAGATTAAGACCTTATGTAAAGGATACATCAGTTATTCTTTATTATGCTATAAAGGCTAATAAAAAGGTTTTATTCGAAGGTGCACAGGGAACCCTTTTAGATATAGACTATGGAACATATCCCTATGTTACATCTTCACATCCAATATCAGGTGGGGTATGTATTGGAGCAGGTATAGGACCGACTATGGTATCTAATGCAATAGGTGTATGTAAGGCATATACAACCAGAGTTGGTAAAGGTCCATTCCCAACAGAACTTTTTGATGAAATGGGGGACTATATTAGAGAAAAGGGATTTGAATATGGAACAACAACAGGACGTGCAAGAAGATGTGGATGGCTTGATTTAGTTATATTGAAGTATGCTGTAAGAATATCAGGATTAACAAGTCTTGCTATAACAAAATTAGATACTTTGGCTAATATCGATAAGATAAAGGTTTGTGTGGGCTATGAATTAGATGGCAATGTTATTGACTACTTCCCAGCTTCATTAGATGATTTAGAGAGATGTAAGCCTATATATAGGGAATTTGATGGTTGGGATAGTTCAGTTGAGAAGGCAAAAACCTTTGATGACCTACACGAAAATGCTAAAAAGTATTTAAGGTTCATAGAGGAATATACAGATACAAGAATATCAATAGTATCAGTTGGTCCAAATAGAAGTCAAACTATAGTTGTAAATAAGTATTAAAAATAGGGTGGTGGTATTCACCCTATTTCCATAATTTACAACCAAAAAATTTTAAGAAAAGGTGTTGACTTTAAAAAAGAAATCGTGTATTATATACAAGTGTCGGGGCGATGAGCCGAGACGATAAGAAAAGTTGGCCCCTTGGTCAAGCGGTTAAGACACCACCCTTTCACGGTGGTAACAGGGGTTCGAGTCCCCTAGGGGTCACCATATGGGCGCGTAGCTCAGCTGGGAGAGCATCTGCCTTACAAGCAGAGGGTCACAGGTTCGAGCCCTGTCGTGCCCACCAAAAATGGCCCAGTAGCTCAGTTGGTTAGAGTGCCGGCCTGTCACGCCGGAGGTCGAGGGTTCGAGCCCCTTCTGGGTCGCCATATTTGCCGGCTTAGCTCAATTGGCAGAGCAACTGACTTGTAATCAGTAGGTTGTAGGTTCGATTCCTATAGCCGGCTCCATAAAGCACGCATCTTGCGTGCTTTTATTATTTAGTGTAAGTTATATTTCATATTGTTAATAAACCCACTTGTTATCCAAAATATGTAAAAGCCCCATGAAAGGATTTCAATAGGCTCTTTCATGAGCTTTAGCAATTATTGCTTTTCGACTTTGAAAAAGTCCGTAATTCAGCACAGGACGTGCTGAGCCGAGCGGCCATCAGGATGATGGCATCGCGAGGGTAGGACTTTTTCAAACAAAGAAAAGCTTAGAATTGCTAAGCGAAATGAACTGATGCGCAAGAAATCCTTCATGGGGCAAATCAATATATAACTTTTTCAACAGCCTAAATGTTGTGGAGACCAAGAATTTTTATTTCTTGAACTTCTTTTGAATTCTAATATCCTCGCCATAAAATTTAAACAAAGTAAAATGACCTAATATTCTTGAGGTTATTCTTTCAGGATAGTTTTGAATAATATCATTAAGTTGAAAGTTTGTTGATATAAGCATCTTTTTTTTGTTTAGAATTCTTGTATTTATTATATTAAAAAGCTCGGAGTATGAATAGGGAGTTACAGGTTCTGTTCCAAGGTCATCTATAATTAAAAAGTCGCATTCTAAAAGCTCATTTAGTTCGTTATGGTTTGATGATTCTTCAAATCTGCATCTTCTTATAATATCCATTAGGTTTGAAGCAGTTTGATATATAACTACTTTACCCTTATCAAGAAGTTCTTTTGCAATGCAATTAGATAAAAAGGTTTTTCCTAAACCAGAGCTTCCATAAAAGAAAAGGCTCTCATTTGTTTTATCAAAGTTTTTTGTGTAATTTACTGCGTAGGCGTATATTTTTTCTATATTTTCTCTTGGACTTAAGGGTTCATTTTCATAGGGTATACTTGAATAATACTCAAAGTTGAAGGTATCAAAGTTTTCAGCCCTTAATATTTCATTTAAGTTTGATTGCTGATAATATCTATTTATTAATTTTTGTCTAAAACAACTACAGAATTTGTTGTTTATATATCCTGTATCCTTACATTTTTTACATTTATATTTTATATCCATATAATCAATTGGATATCCGTATTTCGATAGAAGCTCAGTTTTTTCAATTTTTAGGTCTGTTATTTTTTCCTTTTGAGATTTAATATATTCCTCTATATCTTCTATTTCTTTAGACACAACTGAAGTTGCAATATTAAATCCAATAGAGGATATTTCTTTGTCTATTTCTCTTATCCTTGGTATTTTTTCATAAATTTCATTTATTCTTTTTTCTTGTTCTGTTTTTGCATTCTCTCTAAGCTTTTCATATTCATTTAAAATTTCAGACACATATTTATTCTTCATTTAACTCACCCCTTCCAAGGAGTTTTTTCTCAAGTTCGGTTATATCATATTGTCTCTGTCCACTATATGCAATATATGGATGTTGGTTTTTAGAAGTTTTTTCTTTTTTATTTGCCTTTTTATCAAGTCTTTTTATATCATTTACATTCATTACTCCTAAATTATGCCAGTCAGTTACTATTTTATCTATATAATTTAAGTTTGGTTCGTTTATTCTCATAATTGCTATCCTGCAGGCCTCTAAAATAACATCAATAGGCATATTGTAACTATATACCCATTTTTCTAAAAGTTCCTCTTGAGGAACAGATATATCGGAGTCTTTAAGTCCAATATAGCTTAAAATTTGTCTATATTTTGTCCATTTTTCTTCGTGTTTTTTTATATGATTTTGAGCATCCTCAATTGTCTTTATACCCTTTTCGTGCCATCCTATGGCAACTTTTTCAATATATCTAATATCTGTCTTTTTCTTAGATACGCAGTATTCAATTAAAAAAATAAGCACTTCAAAGGAAAAATGAAATTTATCCATAAGCATAGTAAAAAACTTATAATCAGAAGGGGTTAGAGGCCTTCCTAAAGCCATTTCTATATCTTTAAATATATTTTTGGTATTATCTATAATTACAAAGCAAGAATCGTCATCTAAATTTAATGTATTAAAACTAACCTCTCCAGAGTCAGATATATGAATTAACCCATTTTCTTGCCAATAGCCTAATGCATTAATTATTTCTGATTCTGATATATTTAGCTTCCTTGAGATAGACTCTGTTGAACAGACTGTGTTGGTATAAGATAATCTAAGTAGAGTTAAGTAAACTTTAATATAATCTCCATGGGCCTTAGGAATATATTTGTCTATAAATATAGTTGATAGTGGTATGAACTTTGGTTCTGGAGGAGTTAATGATATATTTGGCATACTGATCACTTCCTAATGTATTATTAGCTTATACTATTATATCAGAAGAGATTTTATACCACAATAAACTAAGAGTATGAATAAAATATCAAAAAATTCATATAATATGTTAGAAACTGTTACTTGCCCAAAATAGAAACTTATAGTATTATAAAAATGTATGAAAGGAGGGGAAGTGGTGTATTCATTGAGGAAAATACAAAAGAAAGTTAATATTAAATCTTTATTGGGAGTGTTATTCGGATTAGTTTTATCATTGTTTGCATTAAATCTTCAAATTAAATCTAATTCAATTTATATGGTAAAGGTATCAGGTAAAGAAATAGGCTATGTAAAAGGCGTTGAAGTAGTAAAAAATGTTAAAGACAAGATAAAAATGACTGATGGAATAGATTTGTCAAGGGATGTTAAAGTAATTGCTGAAAAAGAATCAAATAAACATCTAATAGATGAACAAGAACTTGAGGTTAGGTTTAGAAAAGAATTAAAACTTAAAATACCTGCCTATGTTGTAAATGTAGGAAACAATCAAATAGCTGTACTTGCAAGTAAGAGGGATTATGAGGTTTTAATTGAAACTATAAAGAACAGATATATTCCAAAATATGATAAAACAAAGAATGTAGAAATAAAATCATTTAAGATAGATGAAAATATTTTAACAACAGTTCAGTATGTAGATGCAGCATTAGTTGAAGATGTTGATGATGTTGCAGAAAAAATAATTAAAGGAAAGCTAATTGAAGAAAAGTATGTAGTTAAGCAGGGAGATACTATCTGGAATATTTCCTTAGATAAGGGGATAAGTATTGACGAAATAGCCACATACAATCCTAATATAAACTTAGATAAAATAAAAATAGGACAAGAAATTTTGATAGTAAGAAATGAACCGTATTTTAATGTTGAAATTGATGTTAATATAGTGGCAGATGAAGAAGTTCCTTATGAGGAAAAACGAATTTATGATAAGACAATGAACAAAGGCAAGAAGGTAGTAAAGGAACAAGGAAAAAATGGTCTTGCTGAAGTTACAAAGAGCATAAAGATAGTTAATGGCAATGTAGTAGAGGAAGATATAGTTTCTTCAAAGTTAATAGAGGCACCTAAGAATAGTGTTGTAGTAATTGGAACTAAGCAATCCAATTTAATTGCAACAGGAATGTTTATAAGACCATCAAGAGGTTATATATCCTCTTATTTTGGTATGAGATGGGGTAGAATGCATCAAGGAATAGATTTAGCAGGGCCAACTGGAACACCAATCTATGCAGCAGATACAGGAAAAGTGGTATTCGCTGGTTGGATGGGAAGCTATGGCAAGTGCATTATGATAGACCACGGAAATGGTTATAGAACTGTATATGCCCACGCAAGTAAGTTATATGTTTCTCAAGGAACAAGGGTAACAAAGGGACAATTGATTGCAGCAGTTGGTTCAACTGGTAGGTCAACAGGGCCACACCTTCATTTTGAAATAAGGAAAAATGGAGTACCACAAAATCCACTTAAATACATAAAGTAAGCCATTTAGGCTTACTTTATTATTTTATCAAAAACAACCATACCGCATCCTTGGGCATTTTTATTTTCACCTATAGATTTAGAGGATAGTATAAGAATGCTTCTAATATCCTTAATTGAAATATTATTATATTTTTCTAAAATAAGTGCAATGGAACCACAAATTATTGCACAGGATATAGAGGTTCCAGAAGCAGATTTATATGGTGTTTGAATTGAATATTTATGTTTTGAAGTTGGTACATATTTTGTATCGCAGTTTAGAGAAAGTATATCAATACAGGGAGCGACAATATCAGGCTTATTTATTCCATCAAATGTAGGGCCTCTTCCTGAAAAATCAGCAATAGATATGTGCTTTTTTGATAAATCGACATGAATACCTCCTACTGTTATGACATTTTTCATATTACCCGGGAAATAAATGCTCATATTTTGCGGCCCTAAATTTCCTGATGGTGCGACAGGAACTATATTATTTTCTATTAGTTTATTTATTGCCATTTCTAAAGGGTTTATATATAGTTTATTTAAATAGGGGAACTCAAAGGGTAAACACGCTATTTTAATGTTATATTCATCTTTCACTATAACTGCATCTTGAATAGCAAAAATTATATCTGACATATATCCAAATCCAAGCGAATTAAAACATTTAAATATACAGAGTTTTGAATCAGGTGCAATTCCTCTATATGATTTATTAGTATGTCCATTAGATGCAATTATTCCAGACAAAAATGTTCCGTGCCCGTTGTCATCATAGGGTTTATCAATTTTGTTGATATAGTCCTTAAAGTATACAATAGTATTTTTGTTAGTTATAAGGTCTGGATGAGGAAAACAACCAGTATCAAATAGTGCAATTCCAATGTCCTTTCCTGTTAAATTAAGATTGTGGGCAAACTTTACACCTATGCTTTCAGAAACATTATTCAAACATAATGATGCCTTATAATCAAAGCATATAAAAGAGATGTCGGGGTTTTCAGATAGTCTGTCTATGGATATAGGTGAAACCTCGCAGGATATGGCATTTATAATTTTGTATTCATACTTTATCTTTCCTCCATTACTTATTATGGAGCTTCTTGTAGTTTTAACATTATTTTTATAGCATATTATTACAGGAATTCTGCGTTTTAAATTTACTGCCATATATTCTTTTAATTTCTTATCTATTTTCCTATTAAAAAACAAGAACATATAATCACCTAATAAATTTATGCAATACATTATATGCATTTATTCTTAAAACTGATACAAGTTGATTGTGTAAACCATCAATGTTAAAATTAAGATAAGGGAGGGATTATTATGGCGTTGATAGATTTCAAATGTAAAGAATGTGGATATGAATTTTTTGAAATTGTAAACTCGGATGAAAAGGTTGTATGTCCTAAATGTAAAAGTGATGATGTTGAAAGATTATATAAGGGTAAATTTTATGGCAAGGGAAACTGTAGTGGAGGATGCTCAACCTGTTCAGGATGTCATTAAAAGGTTACTACATAAGAAATTCAATGGAACGTAATAAAAATTGCCTCAATTTATATTGAGGCAATTGTATTATAAAGATAATGATTTCTTAGTATAAATAACGATTAGTTTATCAAGTTCTTGACTTAGTTTTAAAATTTTACTATATTCTTCCTTGTTTATTCCATTCTTTAATTTTAAATTTAGTTCATTGGAAAGTACTTCAATCTTATTTCTAATTTCATCCTGTATCATTTTTACCCCCACCACTTACTCGTTTTAAGACAGCGACAAGGGATATTTTAGCATTTTTGCAGGTTTAAATCAATAATTGTTAAAAAATTAATATTAAGCTTATGTAATAAACTCAAGGTTTTTTATATGTTCAATAAATGCTCTTGAAGCAGGGGATAGAGTTTTCTTGTTGTGATAAACAAGATATATAGGTCTTACTATGTCTAAATCATTTATAGTATGGAACTTTAAAAGCTTAGACTCAATTAAATCTTTGCAGGCGTAATAGGAAACGATAGATACACCAATTTTGTTTTTTACTAATTGTATTACCGTCTCTAAGGAATTAGCATTTATTATGGTATTTAAATCCTCAACGTTGAACCCTATCTCATAAAGCTTCTTTTCAAAAATACGTCTTGTAGCAGAGCCATCTTCCCTTTGTATAAAAGGCAATTCAATAATATCTTTAAAATCTACCTTTTCATCTAAATTATCAAAATTGCTTATTAAAACAAGTTTATCTTGAAATATATTTGTATATGTAAGTTTACAGTCGTCTATCATATCTCCAACAATACCTAAATCAATATTAAAGGAAATAAGTTGATCAACCACATATTGTGTACTTCCTTCCTTTATATCATAACTAACTTCATTATATAATTTACTAAAGGACTTTATAGCTTCAGGTAGCAAAAATCTACAAGGTGTTGTACTTGCGGCAATAGTTATTTTACCGCATATTTTATTATCATACAGTAATAGACTTGAAATAGCATTGTCTCTTATATTAACTAAATTTATAGCATACTCATAAAAAAGTTTTCCAGCTTCAGTTAAACGTATGTCTTTTCCATTTCTATCAAACAGCATAACCTTAAGTTCCTTCTCTAAAGAGGATATATGCGAACTTATTGTAGGTTGTGATAAAAAAGTAGCTTCTGCTGCCTTAGAGAAACTCTTGTATTTTGCAACATTAATAAATGCCTCGATTTGTTTAAAATCCATACCATCACCCCAATTATATAGTAAATGAATATTAACAATTTTTCAACAAATATTATAGATTAACAATGTAGTTATAATTTGTTATTAAAAAATATAAAAAATATATATTAAAAAATTTAATATAAAATGCTATAATGTTAGTTATGGGTATAAAATAGGATAATTATCTTTAAATATAGATTACAAGAAGGATGGGTGCTGTTTATGGAAAAACTAATTATTGAAGGTGGCATTCCTTTAAAGGGAGAAGTAGTTATAGGCGGAGCCAAAAATGCAGCTGTTGCAATACTACCTGCAGTTATACTTGCAGATAAGGGAGAATTTATAATTGATAATCTTCCAGAAATTGAAGATATAAAATGTCTTGAAGAAATATTAAGGAGCCTTGGGGCAAAGGTTGAAGAAATAAGTGATACAGCAGTAAAAATAGACATAAATGGAGTTAAGGACTATAGAGCCTTAGGTGAAGAAGTTAAGAAGATGAGGGCATCATATTACCTATTAGGTTCATTACTTTCAAAGTTTGGACGTGCAGAGGTTGCCTTCCCAGGAGGCTGTCCAATTGGGGTAAGGCCAATAGATCAGCACATAAAAGGATTTGAAGCAATGGGGGCAAAGGTAACTGTTGAACACGGTGTTATTAAGGCCTATACAGAAGATGGTCTAAAGGGTGCCCACATATATCTTGATGTTGTAAGCGTAGGTGCGACAATAAACATAATGCTTGCGGCAACAAAGGCAAAGGGAGTTACAATTATTGAAAACGCAGCAAAGGAACCCCACGTTGTTGATGTTGCAAACTTTTTAAATAGTATGGGAGCAAAAATCAAGGGAGCAGGAACAGATGTAATAAAGATATATGGTGTTGAAGAAATGGTTGCTTGCAATTATAGTGTTATACCAGACCAGATAGAAGCAGGAACGTATATGGTTGCAGCAGCAGCAACCCTTGGAGATGTTGTATTAAAGAATGTAATACCAAAGCATCTTGAATCAATTACTGCAAAGCTTTTAGAGATGGGAATAACAGTTGAAGAGGGAGAAGAGGCAGTAAGAGTTTGTGCAAGTAAAAGACCAAAGGGAATAAATATAAAGACGCTTCCATACCCAGGTTTTCCAACAGACCTTCAACAGCCTATGTCAACTCTTTGCACAATAGCAGAAGGTGTTAGCATAATAAATGAAAGTATTTGGGAAGGTCGTTTCAAGCATTGTGATGAATTAAAGAGAATGGGAGCAAAAATTAAAGTAGAAGGAAGAGTAGCTATAATTGAAGGGATTGAAAAACTATCTGGTGCAGAGGTCGCAGCGACAGACCTAAGAGGGGGAGCCGCTTTAGTTGTTGCTGGACTTGTTGCAGATGGAATAACAGAAGTTACCAACATTCGCCACATAGATAGAGGATATGAAAAGATAGAATATAAACTTCAGGCTTTAGGAGCAAAAATAAAAAGAGTAAAAGAAGAAGGGGCTAACTAATAGGTTAGCTCCTTTTTGCTACTCCACTTTTTATTGCGGCTTCATAGACGGATTTTGCAACCTTCTTTTGTACTTCTAAGTTAAATGGCTTTGGAATAATGTATTCTTCATTTAATTCATCTTCTTTAACTGATTCTGCTATTGCAAGGGCTGCCGCTATTTTCATCTCTTCATTTATCACTTTTGCTCTTGCATCAAGTGCACCTCTAAATATTCCTGGAAAGGCAAGAACATTATTTATTTGGTTTGCAAAGTCTGAACGGCCTGTACCAACAATTTTTGCACCAGCTTCCTTTGCATCCTGTGGGAATATTTCAGGCGTTGGATTTGCCATTGCAAACACAATAGCATCCTTATTCATTGTATTAACCATATTTTTAGTTAATACGTTTGGAGCTGATACACCTATAAAAACATCTGCACCTACTATAACGTCCTTTAGTTGTCCCTTTTCGTTATGTGGATTTGTAATTTCCGCAAGTTTCTTCTTTGCCTCATCAACATTTTCTATTCCTCTATAAAGTGCACCTATTTTATCGCATACAACTATATTTTTTGCACCGTAGGATAAAAGAAGTTTACATATTGAGGTTCCAGCTGCACCAGCACCGTTTATAACTATTTTTAAGTCCTCAAGCTTTTTATTTACTATTTTTAAAGAATTTATAAGTGCCGCCAAGCACACAATGGCAGTACCGTGTTGGTCATCGTGAAAAACTGGAATATCGAGTTTTTCCTTTAACTTTTCTTCAATTTCAAAGCACCTTGGAGCAGATATATCCTCAAGATTTATTCCACCAAAGGATGGAGATATTTTAACAATTGTATCTACTATTTCATCAACTTCCTTTGTATTTAGTACTATTGGGAAAGCATCAACATCTGCAAATTTTTTAAAAAGAACAGCTTTGCCCTCCATAACAGGAAGTGAGGCAAGAGGACCTATATCACCAAGCCCTAAAACTGCAGTTCCATCAGAAACTACAGCAATTGTGTTCCATTTTCTTGTATATGTATATACAAGATCAGGGTTTTTATGTATTCCTATACAAGGTTGTGCAACACCTGGTGTATATGCAAGGGATAAATCACTTGAATTATTTACTTCAACCCTGGATAAAACTTCTATTTTACCTCTCTTTTCTTCGTGAAATTTTAGTGCTTCATCATAAATACTCATTTTATCACCCCGTTTTTTTAATATCAAGAATATTATAACATAAATAATTTCCATTGTAGTTATAAATGAAAAAAAGTAAAATATACATATGAAAGGAGAGAGAATATGGATTTTTGTAGTTTATACAGTGGAAGTAGTGGAAACTCAATATATGTAGGGAATGAGAGAACAAAAATATTAGTTGATGCTGGTTTAAGTGGTAAAAAAATTCAAGAGGGACTTTTAGATATAGGTGTTAATCCAAATGAAATAAATGCAATATTAATAACCCACGAGCACGATGACCATATTAAAGCGGCAGGAATATTATCAAGAAGGTTTAATATACCTATTTATGCAAATGCTGATACTTGGAGTGTAATGGAGTCACAAATAGGGGATGTTAAAGAGGAAAATATAAAGGTTTTTAGTACTTATAAGCCCTTTGAGATAGGAGATATAACAGTTATACCATTTAAAATACCTCACGATGCCTCAAACCCCTGTGGTTATAGTTTTATTGAGAAGAATAAAAAAATTTCAATTGCAACAGATATTGGGCACGCAAGCAGGGAAGTTAAGGATAATATAAAGGATTCTGATTTAATACTTCTTGAGTCAAACCACGATGTTGAAATGCTAAAGGTAGGACCATATCCATACTATTTAAAAAGAAGAGTTTTAAGTGATGTAGGACATTTATCAAATGAGGATTGCGGAAGAACAATTGTGGATATACTAAATAGTAGGATAAAAAGGATAATATTAGGTCACTTAAGTAAAACAAATAACTATCCAGAACTTGCATATAGAACAGTTTTATCCATTTTAGAATCAAATGGAATTAGGGACGGGGTAGACATTGATTTAGATATAGCTCATAGGGATAGAGTAGGTAAATATTATTCTGTATAAGAGGTGAGGTTATGGAGTATTATGGCAGAAGAAGGCCTTCTGCATTTGGCTATTTCTTGTCAGCATTATTTGGGGCAGTAATAGGAGGATTTTTGCTTTTAACTTTTGCACCAGAGGCACTTTTTCAAAGGTTTCAGGTTAAAGAACCAGAAAAGGTTGAGGTTAAGAAGGAAGTTGTGTATGAAACTGTAAGCACTGATGTAACAAAGGCAGCAGAGGAGGTTATTCCATCAGTTGTTGGGATAAAGACAACAAAGATACAGAGAACCTTTTTTCAAAACAAAAGGGTACAGGGAATAGGAAGTGGAATCATCATAGATAGTGAAGGGTATATTTTGACAAACAATCACGTTGCAGGGTATTCATCATCTAATATTGTGGTTTCCCTTTATGATGGTAGGGAGGTAAATGGGAAAGTTGTGTGGGCAGATGAGATTTTAGACCTTGCTATAGTAAAAATAGATGAAGGGAATCTTAAGATTGCAAGACTTGGAGATTCAAAAAATGTAAAAATAGGTGAACCAGTTATTGCAATAGGAAATCCTCTTGGTCTTACATTTCAAAGGACTGTTACAGCGGGAATAATAAGTGCATTAAATAGAACCATTGAGGTTTCTGAAGGAGTTTTTATGGAGGATTTAATACAGACAGATGCATCAATTAACCCCGGAAACAGTGGAGGACCTTTGGTTAGTACAAAAGGAGAAGTTATAGGTATAAATACTGTAAAGGTTACAACTGCAGAGGGAATAGGTTTTGCAGTTCCAATAAATATAATAAAGCCAATAATAAATTCAATAAAGACCACAGGAAAATTTGAAACACCTTCCCTTGGAATAAAGGGCTTTGATAAGAACCTTGCGGGATATTTTGATTTTAAGATAGAAAAGGGCATATATGTCTATGATGTGTTAAGGGCAAGTCCTGCATCAAGAGCAGGAATTAAAGAGGGCGATGTTATATTATCAATAAACGGTAAGGAAGTAAATACAATGATGGAGCTTAAGGAAGAGATGTTTAAAGTAGGTGTTGGTGGTACCATAACTATTACAATTAAAACACCTGTTGGAACAACAAAAAATGTTGAAGTTAAGTTATAGGCCTTAAAAGGCCTATTTTTATCATAATAACAAACAAGCCCCTTACCCTTATAGTTGAGAGCTTTCAAACAGAAAGGAGAGTACTAATGAATATTACTATAGTATCAGTTGGAAAACTAAAGGAGAAGTATTTAAAGGAAGGAATAAATGAGTATTTAAAGAGGCTATCAAAGTATGCAAAGGTTGATATAATCGAAGTTCCAGATGAGAAGGCACCAGAGAATCTCTCTAAGAAGGAAGAGGAGATGATTAAGGAAAAGGAAGGACAAGGTATATTAAAGTATATAAAGGAAAATATGTATGTAGTAGTGCTTGACATAAAGGGTAAACAGCTTTCTTCAGAGGAGCTTGCTGATTTTTTAAGCCAAAGGGCTCTTTTAGGTGAAAGCAACATTGCCTTTGTAATAGGTGGTTCCCTTGGTCTTTCACAAACAGTTTTAAACAGGGCAAATTATAAATTATCATTTTCAAAGATGACCTTCCCACACCAACTTATGAGGCTTATACTCCTTGAGCAGATTTACAGGGGATTTAGGATAATAAACGGTGAACCGTACCATAAGTAGTGTCAATATGGACATACATAGCATTTATTCTTATTAATAAAAATAGAGGAGAGAATATAATCGCTCCTTTATTTTTATATATTTGTTAAAACGATGCCTTTTGGACTTTGAATTTAAAAGGACTAAGATAAAGATAAAATAAAAACATTTTTTTCTTTTTATCTGTTGTTTAGTATTTAATAGAACTATATTACATAAAAGTCTATTACAAATAAAACATAACACGTATTAATTTCTAAGTTCATATCCATCTTGTAAAAATCTATTGCATTTTATATCATTTATAAATATCTTGATTAGGTTAAAAAGTGGAAGTAGATACAGATATACTGCATATGGTATAAAGCCTGTAGAGCTAACCTTCATAGCAGTTGTTGGTACAAAGGCAGCAATATTCCATGGAATTAGAGCAGCTAATACAACAGCAGTGTTTTCTAAATCTAATGCAAGTTGGTAGTTATCAACTTCGTTGTTTTCATAGCTTTTATTCATAAGATGCTGTGTTAGTATAATTGCAATAGATTGATTACATCCAAAGGCTGCTGTTATTATGCTTGTTATACCTGTGTATAAAAACAAAGTATATCTGCTTTTGGCTTTTAGCAATATATCCTCTATTGATTTAAACATATTTGTTCCACTAAATATTCCAGATAGAGCACAGGATATAAATACAACTAAGGCGGCCTTCCACATTGATATTATTCCTCCACCCTTTAATATAATGTTTAGAGGATTAGAAGGGTTAAGTTTAAATCCCAGTACTAAAAATGTTAGTACTTCTTTTATGCTATATTGTTGAAAAATTATAGCAATGGAGGAGGCTGTTAGTATGCTTATAAACATTGATAGCTTTACATCTACTTTAAATAAGGAAAAAATTAGTATTATTATTGCTGGCATTAAAACTATTATGTTTATTTTATAAGTTTCAGCTATTTGTTGGCTTAAATTATTTTGTATAAAATTTATAGGTTTTTGAAGCGAAAAAATAAAGTATACAGCAATACTTAGTATAAGTGGTAGAATAGATGTTTTAATCATATTCTGTATGTTTGTATATAGATTTGTCTTTGTCAGATTGGCAACAAGGTTTGCACTTGATGCCATTGGAGAACACCTATCTCCAAAATATGCACCAGCTATAATAGCACCTGCTACGATGTTTATATTTATATTGGTGCTTTTAGCCATTAAAATAAGTGCAACTCCAACTGTACTTACTGTTGCAAGGGCAGAACCTAAGAGAAGGGAAATAATGCAGCTAATTATAAAGCTATAGAGTATAAAAAACTTAGGATTCATATATTTTATGCCATAGTATATGATTGCAGGAACTGTGCCTGAAGCCATCCATATACCAGTTATAGCACCAATTAATACAAATATCTTAAGAACAACAAGGGACTTTTTACCACCATCAAAGGACATATTAATAATGTCTTTTAAGCTAAAACCTCTTTTAATTGAAATAAAGCAGAAAATTAAAAATCCAAAGATTAGAGGATAACCTACAAATATTCCCTTATAAATAGAAAAGACTATTACAAAAAAAGTAACTGCCATACCTAAAATAATATCCATATTAACCCCTCTTTCGTATTTTATTCCCCTTTTAAAAGTTACAAAAATATAATAAATATTCACAATTGTATAATAACACAAATGATTTGCTTTTACAAAGTGTTTTCAATAAAAAGATGGGAGAGTATATAAAAATCATAATGTGTCGAATAAAATAGATTGTTTGCAACTTTTGTATATGATACAATGATATTTGTTTTAAAAGATTAAATAACTTTATTTTGTTTAAAATTTGGAGGATGGGTATGCAAAGGAAAAAAACATTAAAAAATATGATGGTTTTATTTTTATTTTTTGTTTCTTTAGTATCTTTTAGCGGTTGCAGTAAGGAAACTTCAAACGAAAGTAATCAAAATGAACAGCATTTAGTGGTTGCAAAGGCTGAAAATAAAAAAGAGGAAATAAAAGTAGATGCAGTAAGTAACCAACAACCTTCAGACAATAATAAGGAAGAAAATAAAGAGCGGGATAAAAACAAGCCAAATACTACAGCAACAAAAGAAAGTGTAAAAACAAGTGAAGTTAAAAATAGTACGCAAAAGCAAACAGTAGCGTTAACTCCATTAGAAGAAGAACTATTAAAGGATATTAAAGAAAAGAATCTTACAAGTAAAACAGCATATATGGTAATTGTTGATACTCAAAAACAATATACGTATATTATGAAAAAATCAAATGGTTCTTGGGGATTATATAAATCACTTATTTGTTCAACAGGTGCACCAGAAACGCCAACCCCAAAAGGAATATATACAATTCAAGATAGAGCACCGTGGTTTTTTTCAAAAAGATATCAACAGGGTGGAATGTATTGGGTAAGATTTAAAGGTGATTATTTATTCCATAGCTTACCTATGGATGAAAATAAAAATATAGTGGATTATACTTTAGGAAAACCGGCATCCCACGGATGTGTAAGATTAAAGGTTGAAGATGCAAAATGGTTCTATAATAGTATACCATTTGGAACAAGATTGTATATAAAATAACCCTGCAAAGCTCTGCTTTGCAGGGTTTTATCATATTTTTATGTTGTTTTTATGTGCAAAGTTATAAAAATCCTTTTCAACAGTATCATAAACCTTTTTATCGTGGAACATAATATTATCCTCTTTGAAGATAAGTACAGATTTTTTGTCCTCTGTATTAAATCCATCTGTGTGTAGCACCTGTACTCCCTTTGAACTATTTAGTGGCACAAATACATTTTGAAGTTTATCATACACCTTATTAAATCCTTTGTAATATGGTATTTCTTTAGAAATATTTTCTACTATATCCTCAATATTTTTAAGTTGGATTCCAAGATTATATGCAAGTTTTAAGAATATACATAGGTTATCTGTTCCTAATAAAGGTTCGATGGCTCTATTTAATTTTTGTACCTTTCTACAAGAGTTAGTATAGGTTCCGCATCCTTCAGCAGAGCTTGCAATTGGTATCACTATATTTGAGTGTTTAGTAGTATCTGTTGTAAATAGGTCAAAGGTAGCAAGAAGCTTTAAATTCTTTAGTACATTAGAATATTCATTATAAATATCTTCACCAATTACAACAAGTCCCTTTATTTGTCCCTTTTCTACTTCTTTTAAAATTTCATCTCCAGACATATTGATTCCCATATCAATAAAGCCCTGTGTATTTGCCTTTGAACGAAGTAATATTATACCGCTGTGAGGTTTACCAACCTTTTTGCATAAAGATAGAGCATCTGCTAAAAGCATAAGGGAGGCTTCACTTGTAGTGTCCTCATCAACTACTATTATGGTCTTTTTAGCTTGTGCGTAGATATTGGCAAATTCTTTAGCCTCGGTAGTTACTGTGACATCATTAACAAATTCCTTTAATGCATCAAAGTTATTGCAACTGTTCTTTGCTTCCTTTTCATTTATATATTCCTCGATAAGTGATTTTATAAATCCCTTTAGGAAGTCTAAATTATTGTCAACTTTATAGAATTTGTTTGACCATTCTTTAATTCTTGAATCGTTACTATTTATTGAAACAAGTTTTACTTTATTTGCTGCATTTTTTAATCTTGTAGCAAAGGCAGGATGGTTTTCAGCTACGTCTCCGAAGGATACAATAAGTTCAGTACTAAATAGTTCATCATAACTGTTTGTTGATGCATCATAACCAAATATCTTTTCAAGTACGGCATTTTTCATTGCCATAGAACCGATATATTTTGTATTTAACTTATCAGCAATTTTTCTTAAAACAAAGGCCTCTTCATTTGTAAATTTAGGTGAAACTAAAATACCAATGCTGTCTTTTCCATACTGTCCCTCTATAAGTTTTAATTTCTTAGAAAGAAGGGATAGAGCTTCATCAATGGATATCTTACTCTCTGCATTTTCATAAAAGACAAATGGAGTTTTAAGTCTTAAATTGCTATTTATATGTTTAGTACCAAATCTTCCTTTTGCACAAAGAACCCCTGCTTTTTCTTTGTTTGGAAGAGTCTTAAATACTAAATCTCCCTTTGATTGATAAACAACCTCACAACCAGCACCACAGTAGCTACATATTGAATGTGCTTCATCAAATTCTACAGGAACTTGCTTATTTACAGCGGCTCTATCTATAAGTGCTCCAGTTGGACAGACATCTACACATTGACCGCAGGAGATACAGGAGCTTTGATTTAGGGGTAGGTTGAATTCAGGTATAACCTCAGAATTAAATCCTCTTCCCTTAAGTCCAAGGGCAGTTATACCTATAACTTCTTCGCAGGTTCTGTAGCAGAGACCACATAAAATACATTTGTCAGGGTTTCTTAAAATGAAAGGATGAGTATAATTTAAATCCCTCTTATGCTTTTCGCCCTTTATTCTATCTACCTTTATGTTGTATTTTTGTAGATAGTTTACTAATTTACATTCAAAATAGTCGTGACAGCCACATTCAAGACATCTTGAGGCTTCTTTGATTGCCTGTTCTTCAGTCAAGGCCTTTGAAATTGGTCTAAAGCTTATTTTTCTTTCACTGCTTGGGAGCACATATTGTTCCTGTCTTTCTTCCCTACTATACTTTTTAAAATCCTCTTCAGTTAAATCATCTTGAACTATGTAGCAGGGGTTTGGAACAGAAACCTCCTCTCCCTTTAAATAATTATCTATAACATAGGCAGCATTTTTACCCTGTGCAATTGCTTCTATTGCAATTTTAGGACCTGTTACTGCCTCGCCACCAGCAAATATACCCTCCATACTTGTTTTAAAGTTATTTGGATTAACAGAAATAGTTCCCCACTTTGTAGTTTCAAGTTCCTTCACGCATTCGGGGTTAACCTTTTGTCCTATTGCAGAGATAATAAGGTCTGCCTCAAAGGTAATCTCATCCCCCTCAATTGGAATAGGTTTTCTTCTACCAGATTTATCAGGTTCTCCAAGCATCATCCTTTGACATCTTATAGCCTTTGCTCTTTTTCCGTCCCCAATAATTTCTATAGGAGCAACAAGGAATGTGAACTCAACTCCTTCTTCTTCAGCCTCTTTAACTTCAATCTCTTCAGCAGGCATTTCTTCCTTTGTTCTTCTGTATAGTACTTGTACACTTTTTGCACCAAGTCTTACAGCAGTTCTTGCTACGTCCATAGCAGTATTACCGCCACCTATTACTACAACCTTATCTCCAAGGTATATAGGTTGTGAAAGGGTTGCTTTTCTTAAAAATTCAATTCCTCCAATAACTCCATCTAATTCTTCACCAGGACAGTTAAGAGGAGTGCTTGCCCAGGCACCTATGGCTATAAATACTGCATCATAGTTCTTTTTAAGATATGATAGTGTAATATCTTCTCCAAGCTTTGTGCCACAGATTATTTCAACACCCATTTTAGTTAGAGTATTTATTTCTGCATCAAGAAGTTCCTTTGGAAGACGATATTGAGGTATTCCATATCTTAACATTCCTCCAGGATGTGGTTGTGCTTCATATATAACAACCTTATGCCCCTCCATTGATAGAAAGTAGGCACAGGATATACCAGCAGGACCTCCACCTATTATTGCAACTTTTTTCCCAGTTGAAGGCTTTACTTCTGGGACAAA
This sequence comes from Caloramator sp., assembly GCF_020054765.1. NCBI lineage: Bacteria > Bacillati > Bacillota > Clostridia > Eubacteriales > Clostridiaceae > Caloramator > Caloramator sp. The sequence continues at coordinate 61,211 of NZ_JAIHAO010000002.1, forward strand.
GGGCCCCTTAATTACATCAATTTCTCCTATATATCTTTTTAAATCTGCAATTGCAATAGGTTTATCAACCTTACCACGCCTGCATTCGCTCTCACAGGGATGAGGACAAACTCTACCTATACTTGCTGGTAGGGGAATAACCTTTTTAACAAGTTTTATAGCCTCATCATATTGACCGTTGGCAATGAGCCCAACATAACCTTGGCAGTCGGTATGTGCAGGACAGGCAATAACACAAGGAGGCCTACAATCTCCTCTGTGGTCAGAAGATAAAAGTTCGAGGGCTGTTTTTCTTGCAGAAATCGTACGTTTTGTGTTTGTTCTTATTATCATTCCATCTGATGGGAAGGTTGAACAGGCACGAACAAGCTTAGGGCTTCCTTCAACTTCAACAACACAAAGGCCACAGGAACCATAGGGCTTTGTGTTTTGGCTGTAGCATAGGTTTGGTATATCGATGCCATTTTCAAGAGCAATTTGAAGAATGGTTTTATCATCGGTTGTAGTAATTTCCCTATTATTTATATTAACCCTTATTAAAGACACATCTATCACTCCCTTTTTATTCAGTATAAATAGCATTAAACTTGCAAGTTTTTATACAGTTTCCGCATTTAATACATTTATCTTGAGCTATTGTATGCACTTTTTTTCTTTCTCCAGAAATTGCAGAAGTTGGACAACTCTTTGCACACATTGTACATCCAACACACTTTTCAGCATCAATTTTATATGATAAGAGTGCTCTACATTGCTTTGCAGGACATTTTTTATCGTTAATATGGGATAGATATTCATCTTTAAAATATTTTAGTGTTGTAAGGACAGGGTTTGGTGCTGTTTGACCAAGTCCACATAGTGAACCATCCTTAACGCTGTAGCAGAGTTCCTCAAGTATTTCAATATCTCCAACTGTTCCCTTTCCCTCTGATATATTGTTTAGTATTTCAAGCATTCTTTGGGTACCTATTCTACAGTAGATACATTTTCCACAGGATTCTTTACAAGTAAAGTCAAGGAAGAATCTTGCTATATCCACCATACAAGTTGTTTCATCCATAACTATCATACCACCAGAACCCATAATGGCACCTGTACTGTTTATTGATTCATAGTCAACGGGAGTATCGAGGAGTTCCTTTGGAATACATCCTCCAGATGGGCCACCCATCTGAACAGCTTTAAATTCCTTATCCTCTTTAATTCCTCCACCTATTTCATATATGACTTCTCTTAAGGTCATACCCATAGGTACTTCAATTAATCCACCACGCTTAATTTTACCTGCAAGTGCAAAAACCTTTGTTCCCTTACTCTTTTCTGTTCCATATTTTGCAAACTCCTGTCCTCCATTTTTGATTATCCAAGGTACGTTTGCATATGTTTCAACATTATTTATGTTGGTTGGCTTGCCAAAGAAACCTGATTGTGCTGGGAATGGTGGCTTTAGTCTTGGCATACCGCGTTCTCCTTCAAGGGAGGCTATAAGGGCAGTTTCTTCGCCACATACAAAGGCACCAGCTCCCATTTTAATCTTAAGCTCAAAATCAAATCCTGAATTTAATATGTTCTCTCCAAGAAGATTTTTTTCCTTTGCTTGTTCTATAGCAATGTTTAATCTCTCAATAGCAAGAGGATACTCAGCACGTACATAAACAAAGCCTGTATGTGCACCTATTGCATAGGCAGCAATTATCATTCCTTCAATAAGAGAATGAGGGTCTCCTTCAATTACGCTTCTATCCATAAACGCACCAGGGTCTCCTTCATCTGCATTACAAACTATGTATTTCTCGTCACCCTTTGAAGCTCTTGCTGCATTCCATTTAAACCAAGTTGGGAAACCTGCACCACCTCTTCCTCTTAGACCAGATATTTTTACTTCTTCAATTACCTCCTCTGGAGTCATTTGGCTAAGTGCCTTTTTTAGGGCAGAGTAGCCACCAGCCTCAATATAGTCTTCAATGCTCTCGGGGTTTATGATTCCACAATTTCTTAAAACAATTCTAACCTGTTTTTCAAGTTGTGGGTGAGGCTTCTTGTCGGTTGAAACTATGTATTTTTCAATAGGTAATCCCTTTAAAATATGTTCATTAAATATTTCTTCTGCCATTGATGGACTTACATTAGCATATGTATAGGTTCCATTATCATCTATAATATCAACGATTGGCTCAAGATAACACATACCTATACATCCCGTTGTTATTATTTCAATGTTTTTGTTATTTTCCCTTAAGAGCTTTTCAAATATATTTTTAATTTTTCTACCTCCAGCAGCAATACCACAGCTTCCAAGCCCAATTCTAATTTTCATCGGAGTCTTTCCTCCCTTCCTTTTCATATATATCCCTTATAATCTTTTTTGCACTATCTGGTGTTAGGTTTCCATAAGCCTCGCCGTTTATCATAATTACAGGTGCAAGACTACAGCAACCAAGACAGGCAACATCCTCAAGTGTAAATAATCCGTCCTCTGTTGTTTCTCCAGGCTTTATATTAAGTTCTTCGCATATTGCTCTGCTAACTTCTTTGGAACCGTTGACGTGACAGGCAGTACCTTGACATTGAAGAATTATATATTTTCCAGTTGGGTTTAATCTAAATTGAGCATAGAAGGTTGCAATACCATATATCTTTGCTCTTTTACTTCCAGTTCTTTCAGCAATAAGGTTTAGGGCACTTAGTGGGAGGTAGCCGTATAATTCTTGTGTATCTTGAAGTATGCTGATAAGGCTTGCACTTTGTCCTTCGTATTTTTTAAAAATAGGTTCCATTAAACTTAAATCAACCTTTTTATCGTCGAAATTTAATGATAATTTTTCTTCACAGGAACAACTCACATCCATTCCTCCTTCTTTATATAGTTAGCATTTTAAGTTGGGACTTTAATAAGTTGGACAATTTATAAATACAGAATATTCAAAACAACCACAATTTTATTTTGTCACAAAAAATGCTCCACTTCAAATATTTATTTTTTAACAGAGCGATAAAATATCCTTTTAAATTCATTAAGCTCTCAAAAGAGAGCTTAATGAATACAACTTATATTAAAAATCAATGTCTTTTCCTTCGTATATGTATTCAAGAACCTTTTCCATAGTAGCATCATCTATTGGTCTTGGGTTAGAACCTGTACAAGCATCAAGAACTGCATTGTGTGCTATTGACTTAACATTTGCTCTAAAGTCTTCTTCGCTAACTCCATATCCCTTTAATGATAGAGGTATATCCATACTTCTATTTAATTCTCTAATCATTTCAACAAGTGCATTGACAAGTTCATCTTCATTATTTCCTGAAAGGTTTAGAGTCCTTGCTATTTTTGCATATCTATCCTTACATTCCTTTGCGTTGTATTGAATTACGTATGGTAGATATATTGCATTTGCACATCCGTGGGGTATATGGAAAACAGCACCAGTCTTATGAGCAATAGAGTGTGTTATTCCAAGTAGAGCATTTGAGAAGGCCATACCAGCAAGACATTGTGCATAGTGCATTTGTTCCCTTGCTTCCTTATCACCATTAAAGGACTTAACAAGATTATCCTTAATCATAACTATTGCGTGCATAGCAAGTGGGTCTGAGAATGGTGATTTTTGTGAAGCTACATAGGCTTCTACTGCGTGGGTTAGAGCATCCATACCAGTGTGAGCTGTAAGTGACTTTGGCATTGTTTGTGCAAGTTCTGGGTCTACTATTGCAATATCTGGTGTTATATTAAAGTCAGCCAATGGATACTTTATCTTTGCTTTGTAATCAGTTATAACTGAGAAGGCAGTAACTTCAGTTGCAGTTCCACTTGTTGAAGGAATAGCAACGAATCTTGCCTTATTTCTTAACTCTGGAAGTCCAAATGGAACAACTGCTTGTTCAAATGTAAAATCAGGATATTCATAGAAAATCCACATAGCCTTTGCAGCATCGATTGGAGAACCACCACCAACTGCAACTATCCAGTCAGGCTCAAATTCTCTCATTATTTCTGCACCCTTCATAACTGTTTCAACTGATGGGTCTGGTTCAACGCCTTCAATAAGCTTTGTTTCAAGGCCAGCTTCGTGAAGATAGGCTTCTATTTTATCAAGGAAGCCAAATCTCTTCATTGAACCTCCACCAACAACTATAACGGCTTTTTTACCTTTTAGATTTTTTAATTCTTCTAATGAGTTCTTACCAAAGTAGATGTCTCTTGGTAATGTAAATCTTGCCATAGGATCCCCCTCCTTTAATTTTATCTATAGACTAATAAGCAAATAGCGTGCCAAGTTAGTTATTTAACAAACACAACTAATTTTAAGGATAAAAAAATAGCAGATTTAATCTGCTAAAAAATAGGACAGTTTTATAATTCATAATTGTCCTATTTTTTAGCAATGTAATAAAATAGGACAATCTAAATTGTTATGTTGTACTTTTTCATCTTTAAATATAGTGTATTTCTACTTATATTAAGTATCTTTGCACATTTTGAAATGTTGTTGTCATATTTTTTTAGGCAACTTATAATTGCTCTTTTTTCAATTTCATCAAGGGGGCCAATTAAATCATCTGAGATTGTATTATGCTTACTTATTTGAGTATTTTGGTTTTGAGTATTTAAGCTTTCAAATTTATTCATCAAAAACTCTATATTTCCACCAAAGTTTACTGCACTCTCAATAAAATTTTCAAGTTCCCTGATGTTGCCTAACCAGTTGTAGGAGAGCATTTTATCATAAAGTATAGGACTAAGTTTAGGAATTGGTTTTCTAAGCTTTATTGACTTTGTTTTAAGAAAATGTTCTATTAAAAGAGGTATATCCTCCTTTCGTTCACGTAAAGGAGGAAGAACAATTGGAATTACTGATATTCTGTAGTATAAGTCTTCCCTAAATCTTCCTTCCTTGACCTCCTGCAGTAGATTTTTATTTGTAGCAGCGATTATTCTAACATCAACGTCAATATATTTATTTCCCCCGATTCTTGTTATACAGCCCTCCTGCAGAACCCTTAATAGTTTTACCTGCATATCAAGGGGCATCTCGCCAATTTCATCAAGGAAAAGTGTTCCACCATTTGCAAGTTCAAACTTACCAGGATTGCCTCCACGCTTTGCACCAGTAAAGGCACCTTCATCGTAGCCAAATAGCTCACTTTCTATTAGATTTTCAGGTATTGCACCGCAATTTATTGCTACAAAACCAAAATCACGCCTACTGCTATTGTTATGGATTGCCTGTGCAAGTATCTCCTTACCTGTTCCGCTCTCTCCTGTTATAAGTATTGTAGAAGGGCTGTCGGATATGCTTTTTGAATATTCTATTATCTTATTCATATTATTACTTCTATATATAATATCATCAAATGTATATCTTGCCTTCATACCTGTATATTTATTTATTAGGTTATATACGTTTTGAATGTTTTTAAAGCTTAAAACAGAGCCAATTATACATCCTTTTTCATCTTGGATTGAGTGAAGACTAATAATATATTTTTGTGACTTTCCTTTTATTCTAAAATAAATTTCTTCATCTATTATCTTTTCCCCTGATAATATGCGTTTATTTATTTCCTGCCATTTAGGTAGAATTTCTTCAATGGGTCTCTCCATTAAATCTTCTTTAATACAGTTAAACATAGAACAGGCTGATTCATTTATATTTTTAATCAAACCATTTTTACTTAGGGCAATTATACCAAAGTTTATAGATTCAATTATTGTGTTTAGATATTGATATGTTTCCATTAACCTGTTGTTTGCTTCTTCGCTTTTGATTTGATTCTCTATTGAGCGAACAGCTGCAACAACAAGTCCCAGCGTATGGGGGTGTACAAGATGACTATTTCCAGTTAGGTTTAATGTTCCTATAATTTCTCCCTTTGTATTGTGTATAGGTGCAGCAGAGCAAGTCCATCTATGATACGCTGTTATAAAGTGTTCCTTTGCAGAAATTTGTATAGGCATATCCTCCTTTATTGCAGTTCCCATAGCATTTGTTCCTATGCTATTTTCATCCATATAGGCACCAACCACCATATTTAATTCCTTTGCAGCAGCAAGGATATCCTTATCCCCTATAGTGCTTAAGATACATCCTTCATTATCTGTCAATACAATAAAAAAGCCTGAACCCTCCAAAAAGTCATATAGTATTTTAATAAAAGGAGATGCAATTCGTATAAGGTCTTTGTTCTTTTTCATTAGCAAAGGGATTTCTTCCTTTGTCAATATCTTTTTAGGATAGATTCTATCAGTTTCAATTCCATATTTATTTGAACGTTCGTGGGACTTTTTGATTATTTCTTCGTGATTTTTATTAGTGCTTTTCATACGGCACCTCCAATATAAAAAATACTTATATTTTTATTCTATAATTTTACAAACTCTTTGTCTATAAATTAACAATATTAAAAAATGGTAGTGATTTAAATATATAATTCTAATAAATTGCCTATAATAAATAAATTTATGTAAAATCAATACTTGATAACTATATTTTGTTTTGCTAAAATATGAAAAGGTGATGGAGTTCACCTTTAACCGCCTTTGGCTAATGACTCCTACAGAAAATTTTATTTTCTGTAGGAGTTTTTTTGTTTAGGGCATAATAAAATAAGGAGGGTTAATATGTTTAGAAAATTATCAAATATAGTTAAGAAACTTGATCATTTTATTTTAACTATATCTTTATTAAAATGGTTGTTTTTAAGCAGTATAGTTGGGGTAATAATGGGTGTTTTGTCGGCTTTGTTTTTAAGAAGTTTAAAACTTGCTACAGACTTAAGGGAGGCAAATCCTTGGCTCTTATTTTTACTCCCTTTAGCAGGTGTTTTTGTTAGTTTTTTATATAGTAGATATGGTAAAAATTCTTCTAAGGGAAATAATCTTATAATAGAACAAGCCTACTATGGTGATAGAGAAATTCCTCTTAGGATGTCTATATTGGTATTTGTAGGAACATTTTTAACTCATTTATTTGGAGGTTCAGCAGGAAGAGAAGGTACTGCTGTGCAAATGGGAGGAAGTATATCAGAATTTATAGGTAGACTCTTTAAATTAGATAAGCACGATATGAAAATAATTTTGATGTGCGGGATAAGCAGTGGCTTTGGTTCTGTTTTTGGAACACCACTTGCAGGAACAATTTTTGCAATTGAGGTTATAGCAATAGGATATATGTATTATGAGGCACTTATTCCCTGCTTTATATCAGCATTTGTTGGTGATTATGTTGCAACATTAGTTGGAGCAACTCATTCACATTATCATATATTATCTATACCAAGTATAACACCTGTAAATGTAATAAAGGTGATTGTAGCGTCAGCATTTTTTGGACTTATGAGTATTGTATTTAGTGAAGGGGTACACATATCAAAATCTTTATTTAGCAAGATTACAGATAACCCTATGTTAAAAAGCTTTATAGGAGGATTTGTAGTAATAGTATTAGTATATATATTTAATACAAGAGAATATTTAGGATTAGGATTGCCTACAATTAAAGAGGCATTTGAAGGTAATGTTTCTAAATATAGTTTTATATTAAAGACTCTTTTTACATCGGTTACTTTAGGAGCAGGCTATCAGGGAGGAGAGGTAACACCAATATTCTTTGTAGGTTCAACATTAGGAAATGTGTTATCAGATGTACTATTTATGCCAGCATCCTTTTTGGCAGCTTTAGGGCTTATATCAGTGTTTTGTGGGGCAACTAATACACCAATATCATCTTTTATATTAGGTATAGAGATGTTTGGAAGCAATGGTGTAGTATTTATGTTTATTGCTTGTATTGTAAGTTACTTATTTTCAGGACATCACGGAATTTATACGTCTCAAAGAGTGTATAGAAGTAAGAGTAGACTCTTGAATACCTATAATGAGAAGACTTTAAAAGATATAAGGGAAAACAAGGTTAGAAGGGTATTAACAAAGGGAGAGCAATAGCAATATAAAAATTTACGTGTTTATTAAAGATAAATAAAGTAATTACAAGTTAGAAAAAATTATGTGGTTGCAACAGGAAGAGATGTTACTTCTACAATAATAGGAATATATTAAACATCTAAAACAACTGTATGGATAAATTGATGATAAAATGAACCTTCTGTAGAAAAATTGCTTTCTATAGAAGGTTCATTATTTTTATGTTTTTTTAATTGAATTATTTAAAAGTAAATTAAATATGAGTGGTGTTTATTACAATTATTTAATCCAGAATAAGGATTGATAAAGACAAAAGGGTGATATATCATATAGTTAAGTCTTTTATTTTAAAATTATGAAAATGAATAGATGGGGGATTAAAATGCAAAACATCAGAAGAAAGAATATATTACTTGTAGATGACTCACATCTTGTTCAAATTACAATAAAAAAGACATTAGAAGCAGAGGGGTATAATATTGATGTTGCAGTTTCTGCCGAGGATGCCCTGCAGCATATAAAGTCAAGGGAAAAACCATATGATTTGATAATTACCGATATTCATCTTCCACAAAAGGATGGTATATACATTATAGAAACTTTAAAAAACAATGAAATTTATGCTATGCATAAATTAACTCCAATTATGATATTATCTTCTGATGCAACTTCAGCAACAGTTAGAAGAGCAATAGAAAAGGGTGCCAAGGAATATTTAAATAAACCCTTTACATCAAAGGAATTGATAAACAGAATAAAAAAGCTTTTATTAGACACAGAGGAGAACCTGTATGCTTTGTTATCAGAGAGTCTTCAGGAGGAGATAGAGAGGGCAAAGCGAGGAAATTATGAAGTAAGTTTAGTTATTGCAAGTAAAGAATACTCTGATGGATTAAATATAGAGGAGACTGTTAGGGAGATAAAGGAAGCTCTAAGAAAATTAGATACTATAATAGAGCTTGGTAAATCAACTATTGCATTGGTGCTCCCTTTTACCAATAAAAATGGGGCAGAAGTTGTTGTAAATAAAATAAGGACTATATTAAATGATAAATGGTATTTTGGCATAACAAATTTTCCAAATGAATGCCGAACAGTAGAAGAACTTTATAAGGTTGCAAAACAGAGAATAAATGATGAAATAAATAAGGAAATTAGGGAGAAGGAAAAAAATAAGGATGAAAATAAAGAAGAGATGAAAAAGTAAGCTACTTTTTCATCTCTTTTATTATGTACCATATAAGCCCTATAGAAATAAATATATCGCCTATGCTTATGACGTAGTGCCTAAAATGTTTTAATGGTATTACATCGCCTAAGAAAGGTAGAAGTGTGTTGGAATTTTGGATAATATATAATCCTTCAGATGATGCCATAGTCTCTTTTACTTCATTTATAGAAGATATTATTCCTGCTTTAACCATAGCTTCAGGACTTACTGGCATTGCACCACCATTTAAAAAGATGGCAAGTGCATTTAATATTATTCCTATACCTATTACTAAAAAGGAATAGTCTTTTCTGTTTTTATATATGAATAATAAAATGAGTATATATTGGGTCAAATAAAGTATATATGTTATATTTCCCCTTGATAATAACCCTTTTCTAACAAGGGTAAACAGAATAAATTCAATAGAAAATGCTATAACAGCAAGATAGGGTGCCTTAATTTTTTCAACATCAATATTTTTTATATTTCCTTTAAGTAGAAACCCAACTAAAATACCAATTAAAAGTGCCGTTAAAAACATATCCTAACCCCTCATATTACATAGATTTTCTCTTTCGCATATTTTTAAATATATGTCAACAACTTTAGGATGAAATTGAGTTCCTCTACATCTTAAAACTTCTTCTTTAATTTCCTGTGTATTTAAAGAATTTTTGTAAACTCTCTTTGCCTGCATAGCATCAACTGAATCGGCAAGTTGAAGTATATAAACGTCTATACTAAGCTCGTCCCTTTTTTTGCCGTCTGGATAACCAGCACCATCATACCTTTCGTGGTGGTGTCTAACAAGTTCAGGAATATTTCCAATTCCTTTAATATCTTTAACAATGTCGTATCCAATTGCAGGGTGTTCCTTTATTTTTGCATATTCCTCTTCAGTTAATTTTCCAGGCTTATTTAAAATATAATCAGGTATACCTATTTTACCAATATCGTGTAGATAAGCAGCAAGTTCTAATTCCTCTATATGGCTTTCGCTGTAACCAAGCTCCCTTCCGATTGCCTTTACTATATCTGCAACGTTTCTTGAGTGTCCTTCTGTATATTTATCTCTCATTTCAAGGGCATTCATAAGTACCTTTATAGTTTCTTGATATTTTGTTTTAGATTCAATATAGAGCATAAATGTATAGCGAGCAAAAAGGATGATTATAGTTACTACTAAGATACCTACTATATTTGAATTTTTATAAAGGTAAGCAAGGAAATAACCTAAAGGAGCCATTGAAAATATGTTTAAAAGACCAAAATTAACATTATTTAAGTATAACTTTAAAAAATTGTCTTTTGTAATAAAAGACATAAGTATAGAAATAATTAAAGAATTAATTAATAAGAATGTTATAGTAATTAGTAGAAATTTAAAAAAAGCGTAATAAACAGGATTTTCCACTTTATTAATTATTACATTTGTTAATTTTGATGAACAAAAAATGGAAATTATAATATTTGATAAATTAAACAAAACTTTATAAAAAGGCATATTTAATATACTGTAGTATTTATTATTAAATTTATATACTCTAAAAATAACACCTAACGATATTATAATAATTGCTGTAAATGCATCAAATAAGTAAATACATGCAAAGGTAATTGCGAATCCAGCACTTACTGATAATTTATTAAAAACAACAGGGAATGATTCAGCAACCACAGATAAAAGGGAAAATAGGAAAAAACCTGTGGTGGATATATCTAATATATCATTAGTATTTCTATTTAAATAAGAAAAAAATAAACTTAAAAAGGAACATATATATATAACTACAAGATATACTTTAGTTCGTTTATTTAACATGTTTTACCTCCTTGACTAAAAATAAAAGGCCGATTTTAATTAATGCCAGAAAAAGTGTGAACCACCTGCTAAAACAAGTGTTAAAAGAGCAAGAATTGCAGGTAAGAATTTCTTCATACGTATCACTCCTTCGCGTTTTTGGGCTAACAGGTCTCCGCTATACGCCTGTTGCATAACTCCGCTTAGGATAAAAATAATTAAATCGGCCTTTTTAACATATTATTAAGTTTTTAAGAGGTGATTTTTTGAATTACCCTGTTGATAGCATCAAGTGTTGCTCTTGCGATTGTTTCATTTACATCATTTTTAACAAGTGCGGAACCTACTAAAACTTCTTCAGTTCCATATAACAGGGCATTTACTATTACAGTAACAACAGATATATCATTACTTGTGTTAATTAGCACATCCTGAACATCAAATATGTATTCCTGTCCTAAGATTGTTTCCACTGCCTTTAATGTAGTTTTTGATACTAATTTCTTTTTATTTATTGATGTGTTGATTGCCACATCTTCTACTGTATATTCATTATCATCATACATAAGCGTTACACTGCATTCTAAAGTGTTTAACTGATTCTTTAGTTGAACGCTGTTGAATTTAACCCTTTTATTAGATATTACATCCTCTGATTGAATAGCTGCAATACTTATTTTATTTCTATCTATCTTAATATCAAACATTGCATAAAGTGCTGATTCAATATCCCTTAAAATTTGTTTCGGTGATTTTAATGTATTTGCTAATATGTGAACTTCACTAATTTCATTATTTTCTTTTACAACCTTTGATTTAATAACACCTTCAATTTTGTTAATGACATCCTGTATAGCTAAAACGTCCATATATGTACCTCCGTTTACAAATATTATCATAACATACAATATTTTAAAAATCAACAAAATTTTATGAAATAAAATTTTGTTTATATCAATTTTTAACTCTAATTTTATTATTTAGACAAAAAACAAAAAAATCCTTCTATTATTTTCAAAAAATATATTAAGTTTATATAATATATTAAATAGTAGGCAACTCTTAAAAAATTAGGCAGTAGGTTAAACCTACTGCCTAATGGTTTTATTTAACTTCAACAATCCATCCTTCTGGTGCCTTTTCATCTCCAAGCTGTATTGCAACAAGCGTATTGTAGAGTTTTTTAGTTATTGGACCAACTTCAGTTTGGCTGTAGAATACGTGAAGTTTTCCTTTATATTCAATTCCTCCAATTGGAGTTATAACCGCGGCTGTACCACAAGCACCAGCTTCAACAAATTCATCAAGTTTATCTATATATACGTCTCTTTCTTCAACTTCCATTCCAAGGTATTCCTTTGCAATGTGCATTAAAGAATACTTAGTTATACTTGGTAGTATTGAAGGTGATTTTGGTGTTACAAATTTATTGTCCTTTGTAATTCCAAAGAAGTTTGCAGCACCAACTTCCTCTATCTTTGTATGAGTTGCAGGGTCAAGATAGATACAATCTGCAAATCCCCTCTTTACTGCCTGCTCGTGTGGAAGAAGGCTTGCCGCATAGTTTCCACCAACCTTAACACCACCTGTTCCGTATGGTGCAGCTCTGTCATAGTCTGATACTGTAAAGTTAACAGGTTGCATACCGCCTTTAAAATATGGTCCAACAGGACAGCAGAATACTGAGAATAAATACTCAGGTGCAGGTTTTACACCAAGGTTATCGCCAATGCCGATTACATAAGGTCTTAAGTAGAGTGAAGCACCTGTTCCATAAGGTGGAACAAAATGTTCGTTTGCCTTTACTACTTGTATACAAGCGTCTATAAATTTTTCTTCAGGAATTTCAGGCATCATAAGACGTCTGCAGCTGGAATTCATTCTTTTTGCGTTTTGGTCTGGTCTAAATAGTTGTATTTTACCATCCTTTGTTCTGTATGCTTTAAGTCCCTCAAAGCATTGTTGTCCATAATGAAGAGCTGTTGAGCCTTCGCTGATGGTAACCATATTGTCTTCTACAAGTTTACCATCGTCCCATTTTCCGTCCTTCCAATAGGATACATAACGGAAGTCTGTTTTGATATAGCTGAATCCAAGTTTCTCCCAATCTAAGCTTACAGTTTTGTTCATATAATTCACCTCACTTAAAATGACTGAGAGGATTTTGTGTAACACATTCCCTCATTCCACCTTAATTATAACATAAAAAAAACATTTATGCAGCAATAATGTTAAAATTATTTAGAATTTTATATAAATTATTTTTTTAACAAAAAATATATTGACACTGAAGCTTTAATATGGTAAATTGATAAATAAGTAAAGTAAAAAACGATGAAGAGAAATAGTAAAAATAGCTTCCATTTCAGAGAGCATCCGGGTGGTGTGAGGATGTATGAGGGCTATTTTGAACACATCTCGGAGTTTGGTACCGAAGATTAGTAGGCTACCACGGGAACCTTCACCCGTTATAGTGATAGGGTATGTTAGTACCTAATAAGGTTAATGTCGTGAGGCATTAATGAATTGAGGTGGGACCACGGGAGATAAGCTCTCGTCCTCAGAGGAGGATGGGAGCTTTTTGTTTTGTAAAAAAAGCAGTACTGCTAAAAATATATAAAAATTTAAAGGGAGGAAAATGATATGAAAAAATTCATTTTAGGATTAACTTTATTAATCAGTGCATTATTTCTTGCATCCTGTTCTAAAGCTCTAGTTTCAAATAATGCAAGTAAAATTGTGGTAGTAGGACTTGATGATACCTTTGCACCTATGGGATTTAAAAATGAAAAAGGGGAAATAGTAGGCTTTGATGTTGATTTAGCAAAGGAGGTTTTTAAAAGATTAGGTTATGAGGTGAAGTTTCAGCCAATCGATTGGGCTATGAAGGAATCTGAATTAAATTCTAAAAAAATAGACGCAATATGGAATGGATATACGATAACAGAGGAGAGAAAGGAAAAAGTTGATTTTACAAAACCATACCTTGTAAATAGACAGGTTATAGTAGTTTTAAAGGACTCAATTATAAATAAGAAGAGTGATTTAGAGGGAAAAAGAGTTGCAGCACAGTTAAACTCAAGTTCCCAAGAGGCAGTTGAAAAGGATAAAGGAATTGTATCTAAATTTAAAGATGGAAAACTTAATCTTTATGAAACAAACAATGATGCTCTTATGGAACTTGAAAGCGGAAGAATTGACGCCGTTGTTGTGGATGAGATACTGGCAAGATACTATATAAAACTTAAAGGAGAAGATAAATTTAAAATACTTGAAGATAATTTTGGTGAGGAGGAGTATGGCATAGGTTTTAGAAAGGGAGATGAACTAAAGGATAAAGTGGATAAGACTTTAGAAGAAATGAAAAAAGATGGTACCTTTGAAAAAATATATAGTAACTGGTTTAAAAAATAAGAGGTGATTTTGTGGAGTACATTATTAATCTATTTATATCTATGAAAAATGGAATGTTCGTAACCTTTTATATATTTATTGTAACATTGATATTTTCGCTTATCTTAGGAATTTTAGTTGCAGTGCTTAGGCTATCGAAGATAAAGATGATAGAGATGGTAGTCTCCCTCTATATATTTTTAATGAGGGGGACGCCTCTACTTCTTCAGATAATATTTGTATTTTTTGGTCTGCCTATAGTTGGTATAACCTTCGATAGATACACAGCTGTTTTTATAGCCTTTATATTGAATTATGCAGCATATTTTGCAGAGATTTTTAGGGCAGGTATTCAATCTATAGATAAAGGACAATTTGAGGCAGCAAAGGTACTTGGGTTAAGTAGATTTGATACTTATAGATATGTAATATTTCCTCAAATGTTAAAGAATATTCTTCCTGCACTTGCTAATGAAGTAATTACATTGGTAAAGGATACAGCACTTGTTTATGTCGTAGGGATTTCTGATATATTAAGGGAAGGAAAAATTGCAGTAAATAGAGATGCAACATTAATTCCATTTTTAGTTGTAGCAATATTTTATGCTGGTTTTATATATGTTTTAAGCAACTTGTTTAAGAATATAGAAGAAAAATTTGAATACTATAGGTAGGTGGTAATATGCTTTTAACGGTAGAAGGCCTTGTAAAATCCTTTAGGGGACAGAGGGTTTTAGATAATGTAAGCTTTGAATTAAATGAGGGAGAGGTTGTTTCTATATTTGGTAAATCAGGAGCAGGAAAATCCACTCTTTTAAGATGTATAAATGGACTTGAAACTATAGATGAGGGTAATATTAAAATAAACGGAGAATACCTGTATAGGCAAAATGAAAATTTTATTGAAGGTGCAAAGGGTGAAACTTTAAAAAAGATAAGACAATCTATAGGGTATGTTTTTCAAAACTTCAATCTATTTCCTAATTTAACTGTGCTGGATAATATAATATTATCACCTGTTAAAGCCTATAAATTAGATAAAGATATGGCTATTGAAAGGGCAGTTAAGCTTCTTGAAAAGCTAAACATTTTAGATAAAAAAGACTGCTTTCCTTATGAATTATCTGGAGGGCAAAGGCAGAGGGTTGCGATTGCTCGGGCGTGTATTTTATCTCCTAAAATAATCTGTTTTGATGAGCCTACATCTGCAGTAGATGATGAGGTTAAAAAAAGTATAGCTGATATAATAATGGGATTTAAGAAGGAAAATATGGCTGTTTTAATTGTTAGTCACGATAAGGAATTTTCATATTCTATTTCAGATAGAATAATTAAAATAGAAGATGGAAAAATAATATCATAAAAATTGCTTTTATTGTCAGTATAAAGTTCTTGACATTCCCCGTAAAAGTTATATAATTTTACTGAAAAATATTAATTGAAAGGAATGGGGAGTTGAATTGGAAAAAGGAAAGAACAAGCTAAAACTATACGGATTCAACAATTTAACTAAAACTTTGAGTTTCAACATTTACGACGTATGCTACACAAAGACGGAAGAGGACAGAAAAAAGTATATCGAATATATTGACGAGCAGTATAATTCAGAGAGACTAACAAAGATATTGACAAATGTTACAGAAATGATAGGTGCTTGCGTTTTAAATATTGCGAAGCAGGACTATGACCCACAGGGAGCAAGTGTTACACTCCTTATCTCTGAAGAGGAGGTACCTCTTTATATACTTGATCCATCCTGTAATAGAGGTATATTAACTCCAACAAGAGAAAACATTGTTGCTCACCTTGATAAGAGCCATGTTACTGTGCATACGTACCCAGAAACTCATCCCCAAAATGAGATAAGTACATTTAGAGTAGATATTGATGTGTCAACTTGTGGACAAATATCACCACTTAAGGCACTAAATTATCTGATAGATAGCTTTGATTCAGATATAATAACAATAGATTATAGAGTTAGAGGGTTTACAAGAGATATACATGGCCATAAGCTATATATTGATCACGACATAACATCAATTCAAGACTATATAGCACAGGAAACACTTGATAGATACAACTTGATTGATATGAATATTTATCAATCAAATATATTCCATACAAAGATGATGGTAAGGGATATAAAGCTTGATAATTATCTGTTTGAAAAGTCAGAGAGTGAATTAAATGAACAAGAAAAGAAGGATATAACAGATAAATTAAAGAGAGAAATGACTGAAATTTTCTACGGAATAAACCTTCCAAATATAACGAAGTAAAATATTTAGAAAATTTAATATTTAAAAGCTATTGCATTAATTATTTCTTGCTGATATAATTAACATTGCAAGTGAATAATAAATACTTTTACGTGTTACTGATTCGATCAGGCATGAGTAAAAGGTATGGAAAATTAGGTTCATCCATTTGGGTGCCTAATTTATTGTACCTTTACTCATGCCTTAATATTTTATCTAAAATATAAAAATATATATAAAAACTCGTTAGGAGGGGAAAGTTTATGTCAACAAAAAAAGCATTTGGTGTCCTACAAAAAATAGGTAAAGCCCTAATGCTACCAGTTGCTCTACTTCCAGCAGCAGGTATACTACTTGCATTAGGTAATATGTTTCAGAACCAAGCATTCTTAGAAAAGGCACCTGCCTTTGGATCAGCAGGTATGCAGGCTATTGCAAGGGTTATGGAACAATCAGGAGGTATTATTTTTGGTAATCTACCACTTATCTTCGCAGTAGGTGTTGCAGTAGGTCTTGCAGGAGGAGAAGGTGTTGCAGGGCTTGCAGCAATAGTTGGTTTCCTAATAATGAATGTTACTATGGGAATAGTAGCAGGTGTAACACCAGCACACATAGGAAAGAGCCCAGCTTATGCAAATGTTCTTGGTGTTCCAACACTTCAAACTGGTGTGTTTGGTGGTATTATAGTAGGTTTAGTTGCTTATGCACTATATGAAAAGTACTATACAATAGAACTTCCACCATTCTTAGGATTCTTTGCAGGAAAGAGATTCGTTCCAATTGTAACAGCAGCAGCATCAATAATATTAGGACTTGTAATGGTTGTTGTATGGCCTCCAATTCAAAATGGACTTAACGCATTCTCAAGCTCAATGATTGATGCAAATAAGACTGTAGCAGCATTTATATTTGGAGTTATAGAAAGAGCACTTATTCCATTTGGATTACATCATATATTCTATAATCCATTCTGGTATCAATTTGGTGAATATACAGCAAAAACTGGACAACTTGCAGGTCAAGTTGTTAGAGGCGACCAAGCAATATTCTTCCAACAACTTAAGGATGGAGTTCCATTTACAGCAGGTACATTTATGACAGGTAAGTTCCCATTTATGATGTTTGGTCTTCCAGCAGCAGCTCTTGCTATGTACCACGAAGCAAGACCAGAAAAGAAGAAGGTTGTTGCAGGTATTATGGCATCAGCAGCACTTACTTCATTCTTAACAGGTATAACAGAACCAATCGAATTTACATTCCTATTCGTAGCACCAGCATTATATGCTGTACACTGTGTGTTTGCAGGACTTTCATTTATGATAATGCACATATTAAATGTTAAGATAGGTATGACATTCTCAGGTGGTATAATTGACTTTATACTATTTGGGGTAATACCAAATAGAACTTCTTGGTGGCTTGTAATACCAGTAGGTTTAGTATTCTCAGTTATCTACTACTTTGTATTTAGATTTGCAATAAGAACATTCAATTTAAAGACTCCAGGTAGAGAAGATGAAGAAGTTCAAGGAGCAACAGAAGCGGCAGCTACAAATTCAACACTTGCAGCAAATGTTTTAGAAGCTCTTGGAGGAAAGGAAAACATTAAGTACCTTGATGCTTGTATAACAAGACTTAGAGTAAACGTAGTTGATCCTAAGAAGGTAAATAAGGATAGATTAAAGCAACTTGGTGCTGCAGGAGTAGTTGAAGTTGGCGATGGTATCCAAGCTATATTTGGACCAAAGTCAGACAACATTAAGAGTGAAATAAAGAAGATAGCAGGTATATGATAAAATATAGGCTTGGTTTTTAAACCAAGCCTATATTTTATTACTATTTTTTATAAACTCTGTTTTAGACACATAAAAGGATTTCAAAAAGGCTCTTTCATAAGCTTTAGCAATTCTTGGCTTTTCGGCTTTGAAAAAGTCCGTAATTCGGCACAGGAAGTGCCGAGCCGAGCGGCCATCAGGACGATGGCATCGCGAGGGTAGGATTTTTCAAACAAAGAAAAGCCTTAGAATTGCTTGGCGAAATGAACGTAAGCCAAAGAAATCCTTTATGTGGCTAATAAAAAGGCTTGATTAAATCCAAGCCTTTTATTTTACTCTTCCCAACAATCTGCGTTCTCTAATCCCTCTATATTTCTTGCCTTAAACTTAGGATCAAATCCTTCTTCTCTTTGTTTTTCATAATCCTTTAAAACCTTAAATGCAACATTTCCAAGAAGAAGTATTGCAATTATATTTAATATAGCCATAAGTCCCATAAATAGGTCTGCTAAATCCCAAACTATTTGAAGTGAAGCAATTGAGCCCCACATAACCATTGCTACAACAAGTAGTCTATATATATTTAAATACGTCTTGCTTGGTTTAATAAATTCAATGTTTGTTTCACCATAATAGTAGTTTCCTATAACTGAACTATAGGCAAATAGGAATATACATATTGCTATAAACACACTTCCCCAAGAACCAACGTGATGAATAAGTGCATTTTGTGTAAGCTGAATACCTGTTATTTCGGGATTAGTAAATTCACCAGAAGTTAGTATTATGAAGGCTGTTGCACTACAGATTAACAATGTATCTGTAAATATGCTAAGTGTTTGAATAAGTCCTTGTTTTGCAGGGTGTGATGTGTGGGCTGTTGCTGCTGCATTTGGTGCACTTCCCATACCAGCTTCGTTTGAGAAAAGACCTCTCTTTATACCCATCATTATTGCAGCACCTATACCACCACCAACTGCTTGTTTTACTCCAAAGGCACCTTCAATAATCATCTTAAATACTGAAGGGATTAATGTTATATTCTTTAAAACTATAAATAGTGCAACCATAATATAGGCTATTGCCATAACAGGGACGATTGCTTCTGCTGTTTTTGCAATTCTCTTAACTCCACCAAATATAATTATTGCTGTTATGAAGGCTATTACAGCACCTGTTATATAAGTTTTTATTCCAAATGCCTTTTGAAATGCTTGAGAAATTGTGTTTGCTTGAACAGAATTAAATACAAGTCCAAAGCATATTGTTATAAGGATTGAAAAAAGTATTCCCATCCATCTTTGACCTAAGGCTCTTTCCATATAGTAGGCAGGGCCTCCGCGATAGTTTTCACCATCTTTAACTTTATAAACTTGGGCAAGTGTGCTTTCAACAAAGCTTGATGCACCGCCTATTAGAGCTATAACCCACATCCAAAATATAGCACCAGGACCTCCAACGGTTATTGCTGTTGCAACGCCCGCAAGGTTTCCTGTTCCAACACGGGATGCGGTACTTATACAGAAGGCTTGAAAGGATGAAATATGGCTTGTCCCCTTTGCACTGCCTGTTCCTTCTGTAAGAAGTTTAAACATCTCCTTGAAGTATCTTAGCTGAACAAATCTTGTTCTGAAGGAAAAATAAAGTCCGGCTGCAATTAATAGTGCAATTATAATATAAGACCAAAGAATGTTGTTTGTATTGTTGATGAAATTGGATATTAATTGACCCATACTGCACCTCCAATTTTTTAATTTTAACAAAATTGTATCAAATTCGACTTAATTAGTCAATTGAAAGAAAATTATAAAAATATATGGTATAATAAAAAGAAAGGGGGCTTTGTATGAAGATTAAATTCTGTGGTGCGGCAGGACAAGTTACAGGTTCTTGCTACCTAATTGAAACAAATAAAAGAAAATTTTTAGTTGATTGTGGAATGTTTCAAGGAAGTGTATTTGATTTAAACTATGAACCATTTACCTTTAATCCAAAGGATATTGATTTTGTAATACTAACTCATGCCCATATAGACCATTCAGGAAGACTTCCTATGCTTTATAAGCAGGGCTTTAGGGGAACAGTATATGCAACATCTGCAACCTGTGATTTGGTAAATATAATGCTTAAGGATAGTGGTCATATTCAGGAGTTTGAAGCAAAATGGAGGACTAAAAAGAGATTAAGAAAGGGGCTTGACCCGGTTGAGCCTTTATATACGGTTGAAGATGCACTTGTTGTTAATGATTATCTTTATAGGGCATCATATAATAAGTGGATTACAATTGATAAAAACATAGAGTTTATGTTTAAAGATGCTGGGCATCTTTTAGGCTCTGCAATAGTAGTTATAAAGATAAAGGAAAATAAAAGGGAGAATATTATAACCTTCAGTGGAGATTTGGGTAACTTTAATATTCCAATAATAAGAAATTATGAGTATATAGATTATACAGATTATCTTGTAATTGAATCAACATATGGAAACAGATTTCACGAATCAAGGGCAGAAGAGGTAAAATCCCTATATGATATAATAATAAATACGGTTAAAGCAGGGGGAAATGTAATAATACCTGCCTTTTCAGTTGGAAGGACACAGGAGGTTTTATACATTTTAAATCAATACATTGATATCGAAAAAAAGGAAGAACTAAAAAATATCGAGTTTTATCTTGATAGTCCTCTTGCAAGGGAGGCACTTGAGATATTTGAGAAGCACAAGGAATGCTACGATGAAGAGGCATTAAATTTATTATCTAAAGATATAGATGTTCTTCACTTTGACAATCTTTATATAGTTCAAACACCTGAAGAATCGCAGGCATTAAATGAGAAGCAGGGGGTAGTTATAATTTCTGCAAGTGGTATGTGTGAAGCTGGAAGAATAAAGCACCATTTAAAGCATAATATATGGAAAAAGAACACCTCTATAATATTTGTTGGTTATCAGGCTGAAGGAACATTAGGTAGAAGAATATTAGATGGAGAGAAAAGGGTAAAAATATTTGGAGAAGAGATGGTTGTAAATGCCAAAATATACAGCATTCCTTCGTTATCAGGGCACGCAGATTTAGGAGGACTTTTGAATTGGGTGAAGAACATTAAAAATGGTATTTCTAAGAAAATATTTGTAACCCACGGTGAAGAGGAGGCATCTAAAAATTTAAAGGAGGAACTTGAGAGATTTGTTCAATGCAAAGTTGAAATACCTAAGCTCTATGATGAATTTATAATTGATTGACAAATGAAATTATTAATAATATAATCTTTATAATAAGATGATAAAGACTGTGAAGGGAAGAGTAGGCTTAAGAGAAGGTTAAAGCGAGCCAGTGGTGGTGGAAGACTGGTACTGGACTTAGGCTGAAGAACATCCTGGAGTCTCTTACCGAAATCTTTTGAGAGTAGACTAAGACGTCTGTGGAGCGTTATATCCACAAAGAGGTGGCCTTTTAGGCAATTTGGGTGGTACCGCGAAGATTAGCTCTTCGTCCCATTATGGGATGAAGAGCTTTTTATATGTAAATAATGAGTTATTATAATAAACATAAAAATAAAAGGAGGTAGCCTATGCAAACAGTAGAAGTAAAGCAGCTCTATAGAGAGAGTGAAAAGTATTTAAATCAAGATGTTAGGGTATCAGGTTGGGTTAGAACAGTAAGATCATCAAAGGCCTTTGGATTTATTGAATTAAATGATGGTACTTTTTTTAAGAACCTTCAAATAGTATTTGATGAAAAGCTTGAAAACTTTAAGGAAGTTGAGAAGCTACCAATAAGTTCATCTATAACTGTAGAAGGAAAGTTAGTTGAAACTCCAGGGGCAAAACAACCCTTTGAGGTTCAAGCAACCAATATTATAATAGAGGGTATGTCAAGTTCAGATTATCCACTACAAAAAAAGAGACATACATTTGAGTATTTAAGAACAATAGCACACCTAAGGCCAAGAAGTAATACCTTCTCTGCTGTATTTAGAGTGCGTTCTGTTGCGGCTTTTGCTATACACAAGTTCTTTCAAGAAAGAGGATTTGTTTATGTAAATACGCCAATAATCACAGGAAGTGACTGTGAAGGTGCTGGCGAAATGTTTAGAGTAACAACATTAGATTTAAACAATATTCCAAGAAAAGAGGATGGAAGCATAGATTTTTCAGAGGATTTCTTTGGAAGAGAGGCAAACCTTACAGTTAGTGGTCAGCTTGAGGCAGAAATTTTTGCCCTTGCGTATAAGAAGGTATATACATTTGGACCAACCTTTAGAGCAGAAAATTCAAATACAGCAAGACACGCTTCAGAGTTTTGGATGATAGAGCCTGAAATGGCCTTTGCTGACTTGAATGATTATATGGATACAGCAGAGGATATGGTTAAGTATATAATAAGCTATGTACTTGAAAATGCACCAGAGGAAATGGAATTTTTCAATAATTTCATAGACAATACATTATTGGATAGATTAAACAATGTGTTAAATTCAGAGTTTGCAAGAATAACATATACAGAAGCTATTGACCTTTTAAAGAAATCAGGAAAAGAATTTCAATATCCTGTTGAGTGGGGATGTGACCTTCAAACAGAACACGAAAGATATATAACAGAAGAAATATTTAAAAAGCCTGTGTTTGTAACTAACTATCCAAAGGATATAAAGGCCTTTTATATGAGATTAAATGACGATGGTAAGACTGTTGCAGCGGCAGACCTTTTAGTTCCTGGTGTTGGAGAAATAATAGGTGGTAGCCAAAGAGAAGAAAGATATGATGTTTTAGTTAGAAGAATTGAAGAGCTTGGAATGAGAAAAGAAGACTATTGGTGGTATTTAGAGCTTAGAAAATATGGAGAAACAAAGCACGCTGGATATGGTCTTGGATTTGAAAGAATGATTATGTATTTAACAGGAATGGGCAATATTAGAGACGTTATACCATTCCCAAGAACACCAGGAAATTGTGAGTTCTAATATTGAAGTAGAAATTAATATATATTATAATAAAGAGGAAGTCACGAAGGCTTCATAAGCGTTCCTTTATTAATAACATTAGCTTACCACGAAGGTAGGGCGTTTTGCTCTACCTTTTTTTATTTTTTAATAACAAATATAACTTATTACAATTTAAGGGAGGGTTCTTATGTCAAAAACAAAAAAATTAGTACTTTCAGCATTATTTTTAGCACTTGGTCTTCTTATACCAAGCATATTTCATATGAGTGGTCTTCCAGGTAATGTATTCTTACCAATGCACATACCAGTTCTACTTTGTGGGTTTATATTAGGAGAAAAGTATGGTGCACTTATTGGATTTGTTACTCCATTTTTAAGTTCAATACTAACTGGTATGCCGCCTATTTATCCTGTTGCTGTTGCTATGGGCTTTGAGCTTGCAACCTATGGATTTATATCAGGATATTTATACAAGAAGATAAGGGTAAATTTATTTGTATCATTGATTTCTGCTATGCTTCTTGGAAGAATAGTTTCTGGTGCTGCAAATTATATTCTTTTAACATCAATGGGAAAAAAGTATGTTCTAAATATGTTTATAACTGCATCCTTTGTAAAATGTATTTGGGGAATTATCATTCAGCTTATTGTAATTCCTTTTGTTGTAAAAATGATTGAAAAGTATAATCTTGTATAAAATAGGGAGATGTATTTGCTTCTCGGATTGTTGAAAAAGTCATATATTGATTAGCCCCATGAAGGATTTCTTGGGCATTCGTTCATTTCGCTAAGCAATTCTAAGCTTTTATTTGTTTGAAAAAGTCCTACCCTCGCGATGCCCTCGTCCTGATGGCCGCTCGGCTCGGCACGTCCTGTGCCGAATTACGGACTTTTCTAAAGTCGAAAAGCCAAGAATTGCTAAAGCTTATGAAAGAGCCTTTTGAAATCCATTCATGGGGCTTTTTCATACTTTAGCTAATAAGTAGGTTTGTCTACAATTTAAAGGGAGCTATATTTGCTCCCCTATTTTTTCTATAAATACCTCTATGCATTCCTTTATAGATAAATCCTGTGTATTAGGTATATATATGCCGTGTTTTTGAAGAGGAATGATTAATTTTGTTGCAGGTGAATTAAATATTGCCTTTGAAACTGTGGATGTAACTTCTCCACAGATTCCCCCAGCACAAAGTATTCCAATAGGTCCAATAATAAAGTCTATCTGATTATTGAGTATATATTCACTTATGTTTTTACTTCCTATAATTCCTTCTTCTGCACCAGATTTTATCATATTCTTAAGTGCAGTTTTATTAAGACCTAAAGCAACAACTTTAACTTTATCTTCAAACTCTTTCTTTATTTTTTTTATAACTGCCTGACCAATTCCAGCACCTTGTCCATCAACGACTGCAATTATCATATGACCACCTCATAACTATAATACTATAAAAAATAAATAATATGAATAAAAACTTGAAAACAAGATTATAATTTATATAACATAAATATAATAATCGTAATTATTATAATTTAGATTTGAAGATGATAGTATGTTCTATGATAGTGAAATTTAATTTATTTAAAAAATGTTGCAAACACACTAAAATATGATAAAATAATATAGAAATAGAATATTTAAGACTATGATGAGGAATAGTAAAAATTAGTTCCTTTTCAGAGAGGGAATGGTTGGTGTGAATTCCTAAAGGACTGATTTTGAACCCGCCTCTGAGTCCTGCACCGAACTTAAGTAGGCTGCAGCGGTTTTTCCGTTATCAATTTGAGAGAATATGCATTTGCATATTAATTAGGGTGGTACCGCCGAAAGTTTGCCTCGGTCCCTTTTTAGGGATTCGAGGCTTTTATTTATGTAAAATAAAGGTTTAAACTTATACATAAAAAATAAGGAGGAGATAATATGGCAAAGGAAAAGGATAAAAAGCTTGTTGAAGCGATAACATCAATGGATGAAGATTTTGCACAGTGGTATACAGACATAGTTAAGAAGGCTGAACTTATCGATTATTCAAGCGTAAAGGGATGTATGATTATAAGACCATATGGATATGCAATATGGGAAAATATTCAAAAAGATTTAGACGCAAGATTTAAGGAAACAGGACACGAAAATGTTTATATGCCTCTATTTATACCAGAGAGCCTCTTAAGAAAGGAAGCAGAACACGTTGAAGGTTTTGCACCAGAGGTTGCTTGGGTAACACATGGTGGAAGTGAAGAGTTAGCAGAAAGACTTTGTGTTAGACCAACATCAGAAACTCTATTCTGTGAGCATTTTTCAAAGATAGTTCAATCATATAAAGACCTTCCAAAGCTATATAACCAATGGTGTTCTGTTGTAAGATGGGAAAAGACCACAAGACCATTTTTGAGAACAACTGAATTCCTATGGCAAGAGGGACATACTATCCACGCAACAGCAGAAGAGGCAGAGGAAGAAACAATTAGAATGTTAAATATATATGCAAAACACTGTGAAGAAGTACTTGCAATACCAGTTATAAAGGGAAGAAAGACAGATAAGGAAAAGTTTGCTGGTGCTCAGGCAACCTATACAATTGAGAGTCTAATGCATGACGGAAAGGCTCTACAAACTGGAACTTCTCACTATTTTGGAGATAATTTTGCTAAGGCATTTAATATAAGATATCTTGATAAGAATGGTCAGCTTCAATATGTTCATGAAACATCTTGGGGAGTTACAACAAGATTAATTGGTGCAGTTATAATGGTTCACGGTGATGATAATGGACTAAAGCTTCCACCAAGAGTAGCACCAATTCAAGTTGTAATAGTACCAATTGCACAGCATAAGGAAGGAGTACTTGATAAGGCAAATGAACTAAAGGAAAGGCTTTCAAAGGTTGTTAGAGTTAAACTTGATGATTCAGATAAGATGCCAGGTTGGAAGTTCGCAGAATATGAAATGAAGGGTGTCCCTGTAAGACTTGAGGTTGGACCAAAGGATATAGAAAAGAATCAAGTTGTGCTTGTAAGACGTGACACAATGGAAAAGATTATAGTTTCAATGGATAACTTAGAACAAGAAGTATTAAAGCTTCTTGATGATATACACAACAATATGCTTGAAATGGCAAGAAAGAATAGAGATGAGCACACTTATGTAGCAACAAATATGGATGAATTTAAGGATATAGTTGAAAACAAGCCAGGATTTATAAAGGCTATGTGGTGTGGAGATAGAGAATGTGAGGATAAGATAAAGGAAGAAACAGGTGCAACTTCAAGATGTATACCATTTGAGCAAGAAACTTTAAGTGACAAGTGTGTATGCTGTGGAAAGCCAGCAAAGCATATGGTTTATTGGGGAAGAGCATATTAAAAAAGTTCCATAAATAGTATTTAAGAATATTAATAAGCATATTTATTAGATGAAATTTGAAGAAGCCCCATAAAGGATTTTATATATGGCCCTTTTATAAGCCTTAGCAAATCTTGCTTTTCGACTTTGAAAAAGTTCGTAATTCGGCACAGGATGTGCCGAGCCGAGCAGTCATCAGGACGATGACATTGCGATGGTAGGACTTTTTCAAACAAAGAAAAGCTTAGATTTGATTGGCAAAATAAACGAATGCCTAAGAAATCCTTTATGGGGCTAATTTATAAATACTCCAAGTATTTTAAAAGTAGTTTTTTTAATTATATAGCTCCATCTCAAATATCCTTTTTATCTCATTTAAATCCTTTGTTTTACTTAGTGCTACAATTAGTTTTATTCTTGCTTTTTGTCCTGGTAGAGTATCACCAAATATTACGCCTAAATTTCTAAGTTCGCGTCCACCACCTGGATATCCATAGCTGTCAAGGACACGTCCTTCAAAACATCTTGAAACAACTACAACTGGAATTCCTAAGTCAATGGCCTTCTTAATCCCTGATACCATATTAGGAGGTACATTTCCTCTTCCCATTCCCTCTATTACCAATCCATCTGTTCCTTTTTCAATACAGTAATCTATTAAAGTGGAATCCATACCTGTCACGCATTTGATGAGCTGAACATTTGCATTTACATTGTCTATTTCGATATGTTGTTTTCTAATGCTGTTGCGATAGAATATGACCTTATTGCTGTCTATTATTCCAATTGGACCAAATAAAGGTGATTGAAATGCATTTAAACTCATTGAATTTCTCTTTGTAACTTCACTTGCACAGAAGAGTTCATCATTAAAGCATACAAGAACTCCTCTTCCTTTTGCCTCTTCTGAAATTGCTGTACAAATTGATGCTGCAAGGTTTGCAGGGCCGTCATATCCAAGCTCTGAACTATTACGCATAGCTCCTGTTACAATTATTGGCTTTTCAGAGTTTATAGTTAGGTCTAAGAAGTAGGCAGTCTCCTCCAGAGAGTCTGTACCGTGGGTTACTACAACACCTGATATGTCATCTCTATCAAGTATCTGCTTTATGTACTTTGATAGTTCAAGCATTTTTTCAGGAGTCATATGTGGTCCTGGAAGTTTAGAAAAAGTAAAGCTTTCAATTGAGGCAAAACCTTCAATACCAGTTACCATTGCCATTATTTCCTCTGAACTTAAGCTTGGTACTGC
The DNA here is from genome assembly GCF_020054765.1 of Caloramator sp. Taxonomy (NCBI): domain Bacteria; kingdom Bacillati; phylum Bacillota; class Clostridia; order Eubacteriales; family Clostridiaceae; genus Caloramator; species Caloramator sp. The sequence goes on from NZ_JAIHAO010000002.1 coordinate 89,117, forward strand.
AGCCTGAAGTTTTGGATCTACCTTCATTGAAATAGTACCGCCATTAAATATAACAGCTACTTTCTTCATAAGTTTACCCCCTATAGACTTATTCTAATTTTATTATATATCATATATTTTTTTTATGCTACATTATATTTATGGTAGTTGTTAATGTAGTTTATAATGAAATTTACTGTATAATTTGAAACTTCGAGTGCATAGTAAATATCCTTTTTTAAAAACCCCCCTGAAAATCTTCAGGGGGTATAAGTTTAATTTACGTTATTTAATTCTAATATCTTTTTAATAGATACTCCACGGCTTCCAGAACCTTGGTTGTTTATTATAACAGTATTGGATTTTATACCTTCAAATACTATATCCGACTCTGGAGAAAGCTTAAATGTTAGTTTTGCATTGTTTTTTATAGTTCCTTGGGCTCTTCTTAGTATTTTTACTTTAAATATAAATGTTCTTGTTTCTCCTACGCCCATACTGTCAATATCAATATAGACTATTCCATCGCTTGGTTCACCTGTGTGGGTTACTGTACCTTCTGCATAGACAACTTCAATAAATTTTAAATCATCGTTTAGAATATCGCTTACATTTACATTATAAATTGGATATGGTCCACTGTTTGTAATAACAAGTCTATATTCAACAAGCTGCCCAAGTGAACCTACGATGTTATTGGTTGTAAACTCCCCTTGTTTTGTTAAATTTCTCTGTTCCTTTGATAGACTAATCTCTGAGTTTGTTACATAAATGTTTGTGCAAATCTGAATTCCAGGGCCTATTTCCTCAGAGGATAGATACCATACTCCATAGGCACAGTTTTGCTGGGTATCTATTAAGGTTATAGGGTCTGGGTTTGCACTTAAAATAGATACATCAAAGGCATAGTTATAATATTCGTCCTCTTCTGCATAGGCATAAGGTACAACAGGGAAAACAACCCTTTGGGCTTCTACTAAAACGGGTTCTATTGGCTGTCCCATTAAAGTTGCATTTCCAACGTAGGTTTGGCCTATAGGGAGTATATCAGTAAACTGACCATTTACTATACTTGTTCCCTTTGGAAGTTTAAAGGTTACAGTGTATCTTATGATAGTTCCTACTGTAGTGTAGTATATATCTGCAATTTTACTAACTTCAATATCAGGGAATTTTTGAATAACTTCGTTGGTATCTTCTTTTGGATAGGTTATTGGGGTTGTATTGTTTGTGGAGTATATAAAGCTTCCTTTATTTTTAGAGAATCCACCTGCAGGAATACCTCCCACAACTTTAACCCTAAATATTAGAGATTTTACGGTGTTTACTGGAAGTTCATCAATTGTCCATTCAATTTTGCGTACAAGGGGCAGATAGTTGACTGTTCCAATAGGTGCATCATAGTATCCTGTATATTCTAAATAGGGTGATATATAATCTTCAATTACAATATTGTAGGCAGATGATGAACCGAAGTTGTGGACTGTTAATCTAAACTCAAGTATATCATCGGCTAAAACAGGCATTGTATCTGTATTATAACCTGTCTCTTGAGTAATATTTCTATGGGTTTTAGCAACAAATACAAATGGTCTTGTTATTTCAACATCTACATATTTTTCTATTTCAGGGCTTAATGTTCCTTCTTCATCTATTTCACTTGTTACTTTAACGATATTTCTTTGAGTTTCAACATAAGGTTCTGAGTTGTTTCCATCAAGCACCCTTGCATTAAATGTTATTGTTATTGTTTTCTCCTCTAATGTTGCATCAACAAGTGGAATGTTAAATATGATATCACCATTAGAAAATATAGGAGTTAATGTTGTAGAGTTATAACTTGCAGGTCCTAAATAAATTTGTTTAGATGGCAGAGTATCTATTATGCTTATATTTTTAGCCTTTGTTCCATAGGGCACAGTTATTTCTATAAAGTAGGTTATTATATCTCCAACCTTAAAGGTATTATCTGATGCATATTTTAAAACACCAAGTTCACCTAAAACGGCATAGACAGTATTTGAAGTCTTTGGGCCATAGTAAACAAGAGGTGTTGCACCTTGTATAGCAAAGGTTGCATTAAAGCTATTTGGAATTCTTTGTCCTGTAAATGCATCAGAGTTTACAATAAGGGCAATCACTGCTTTGTATTCGGTACCTGAAGGAATTGATGGTATAGTCCATTCTAAGTTTCCTGAAGAAACATTTAGTGTTCCTGTGTCAACTGAAATTGTATCTACAAATGATAATAGAGGATCTATTGTTTCGGTTGCAACCACATTAACAAGTGCATAGCTGTTGGGGTTATATACCTTAAGTTCATAATATACTAAGTCTCCAACGTTAACCTTTATATCATCGGTTGTAAATGGATTAGATGGATTGGTTGTTACATTATTTTGGGATTTTGTTAATATTAGGTTTGCGTTTGATACATAAACGGTTGAGGTTGCTGTTTGCTGTGGACCACTTGGACCAAGTGGAGTGTATTTCCAATCAAGTGTAGCAGTATTTATTTGTCCTTGCTGAGGAGGTGCTGTGATATTGTTTACCTTTGCTCTGAACTTGTATTCAATGGTGACTTCTGCTAATTGGGCATCTATTTCAGTTTCAACAGGGAAGGTTAAAGTGGCAGCACCAAGATTTACACCATTTTTAGTTAGAGTAAATGGAACATAGCTCTGCTCTATTGGTAGTATATCGTTTACAGTTACATCATATATCTTTACTCCAAGTGGAACTGATACGTTTATTGTATATTCAACTTCTTCACCAACAAGGGCAGCATTTTTATCTACCTTTTTTGTAATCTCAGGGTAGGCGTAGTTGAAGGTTACTTTATTTGATAAAGCAGGGCCTAAAGTTTTTGGATTTATTGTATTTGTATCATATAGGCTCTCTGCAAAGTTTTCAACAGCCTCACCCGGTGTTGGAATTGAGTTTACTATGCAGGAGAATATAAGTGTTTTTGTCTCCCCAACTGTTAAAGTAGATTCAGTCCAAGTAACTGTACCAGCAATGTGAGTTACAGTACCTGTTGGTGGAGGAGGTACTACTGAAGAAAATATTAGATAGCTTGAAAGTATATCGGTTGTTATAATATTAAAGGCATCTGCTAAACCATCGTTTGTAATTGTTAGTTTATAGTGTATTTCATCTCCTGCCTCAACATCAAATATAGGATTTTTGGTGAAATCTCCACCCTTTGTTGCATTCTTTTGCCACTTTTCAATTTTTATATGAGGGCTTCTAACTTCAACATCTACAAAGGTTGAAACGATAGGTGCAGATTGGCCTCCTTCAGTCAAGTTCCATTTTATAGAAGCACTATTTCTTTGCATTTCTGAATAAGGTTCTTCTGTTTTTCCATCTCTAACAATAGTTTTAAAGGAGTATATTAGAGTTGTTGGTCCATATATTGGAGCTGTTTCTTGATAGGTTATTGTATTTCCTACAACTGTTGGAGCTACAGGGATTGTATTTCGTGTAAAGCTACCTAATACATATTCCTGTTTTGTTGGGAAAACATCAGTCAATAACAAATTGTAGGCAACAATATTTTCAGGGACAGGAATGGTTATAGTATAGTTTATTTCATCTCCTATCTTTGCAGGATTTGGTACAGCCTCCTTGGTGATAGTGAGTGCAGGTATATTTATGGTTGTAGTATTTGAATCTGCATTATAGGTTACAGGATTTACGTCATTTGAATCATAGGTTGAGGTTGCCTTGTTTGTTATTGAGCTTGAGGCTGCAATTGGGGATTTTATTTTAACTGAGAATTCAAGGGTTGCCGAAGAACCATTGTTTAAAACAGGTATATTCCAGTTAATTGTTTCAGGAGGTCCTGCAGAGTAGGATGCTGTTCCAGATGATGCACCTATTATTGAAATAAATTGTAAATTAGAATCTAATACATCGCTAAGGTTTATATTATAGGCAGGTGATGCACCGTTTGAGTTAATAGTTATCCTATAGTATATAGTATCATTTGGATTTGAAATTATTGGGTTTTGCGTATAGTTTCCACCTTGTGTAAAATTTCTTTGTTCTTTTGTAACTACGATGTTTGGGGTTCTTACTGTTATATTTAAGTTAGATGTTCTATTTTTAGTTAAAGGTCCTCCAGATACAAGTGCCCAGTCTATTCTTGATTGATTTTGTTGAGTTTGGGTATATGGTGGAGTATGGTTTCCACTTATTACTCTTGCAATAAATTTATATTTAATAGTTATTGGATTTGGATAGGAATAAAGGTCTGGTTCTGTAGGGAATGTTATTACTTGCCCAACAACAGAAGGAGTTATAGGTGTAATAGGACCTTCATCCTGCTGCCTTGTTGCAGGCCCAATATAGGTCTGTCCTGTTGGTAGTGTATCCCTTGCCCTTAGTGAATATACATAAACACCATAGGGTATTGTAACGGTTAGGGTATATTCTATATCATCACCTATTTCAGCCTGAAGAAGCGATGCAGTTTTTACAAGTGTTAAGTTTGGAGCAATAAGGTTAACGGTATTGGAGTTGCCGCTGTATTCAACACCATAGCCATTGTTGTTGGTATTATATACAAATGTTGCTTTATTTGAAGTTGATGAGTTTGCGGCAAAGCCAGGTAAAGTCTCAACTCTAAAGGTTAGTGTAGCTGACTGACCAAGTGGGAGCTCAGGAATTGTCCAAGTTACTGTTCCCATTGAATAGGTTGGAGTACCTAATGTTGCATTGAAGCTTAAAGGAACAAAGCTTAAAAGTGGATTTAATACATCTGTAACGACGGTATTGTAGGCTGTTTCAAGTCCATTGTTGGTTACGGTAATTCTATATTCAATAATATTTCCTACATTAAAGCTTAAATCTGCAGTTCTAAAGGTTCCATTTAGAGTATAGTTTCTCTGTTCCTTTGTGGCAATGATATTTGGAGTTCTTACTACTAAATTTTGAGTTACTATCTCTGGGATTGCAGGAGTTCCTTGTGTATCAACATCCCACTCAACCTTTGCGGTGTTAGGTTGGTTTTCACTAAATGGTGATATGTGTGCAGCAGAAATAACTCTAATATCAAATGAATAAATTAGTTTAACTTCATTGGCTGTTGCATCTATTATTGGTATGGTTGGAAAGACTACATTTGGTGGTGTAACAGTAGGTGTAATTGGGCTACCGTTTAGTGTTGCATTTCCCACATAAACCTGTTCAGGTGTCTTATAGGTGTCTGTAACTTTTACGTTATATGCAATAGTTCCTTTAGGGATAGTTACTTCAAGTATATAGGTTGCAATATCTCCTACTTTAACATAGGCAGGGTTTATAGTTTTAACTATTTTTAGTCTTTCGGTCTTTAAAATTGTAGAATCTTCAAAGGGGTCTCCAGGATATTGATAGGACATATCCATCTGTGAATAAGGTCTTGTAAGGATGGCTTTGTTTATATAAACCTGACCGCTTACTACAGAGTTTGTAACTAAAACTTCATAGCTAAAGGTTAGACTATCCCCAGGTGCAAGTTTTCTTATCAGCATTGAAACGTTTTGTCCAACAAAGGTTGGGGTGTCATAGATTCCTGTACCTGTAATAGTGTAGTTTCCATTATATACAAGACCATCGGGTATTACATCTGTTAATGTCATCATAAAGGCATCGGTTGTTAGGTTATCTAAGGTTTGGGTGTTTTTAATTGTGATTGTATATGTGTATACTTCTCCAGCTTTAATAGCATCTACATTAGGGCCTGTAACAGATTTATCAAATTCGATATTTGGTGTTCCGAATTTTACTTCAACCTGGTCTCTATCGCTATAGGAAAGGTCTAAACTATTTCTTCCTGCAAGTTTTGCAAGATTATTTTTTACAGTATTCAAAGGTATATCTAAAACAGGAATTCTAAAGGTTGCAGTCCATAATGTGCCACCAGGTAAATTACCTAAAGCCCATCTAAAACCATTTGGTGATACTGTATAAGGGCTAAATGGCCCAGGTAGAGTTCCACCATAGGTGATAGATGATGGTGGTAAAGGTCCCATATTATATGGGGCATAATCGTCTATTTCAATATTAAGCTGAGTAGCATTTAAAGTTGATGCATCATAGCCTATAGAAAATTCTACTAAGTCACCAGGTGATGCAACAGAATATGGTTTTGGAGTACCGTCTTTGTAGTAGTATCCAAGAATTTGCTTATCAATAAAAGGTTTTTTTATAAATGAAGTGACTGAAGAATTATCTGGTGTCTGCCAAAGTGTATTTGAGTTTATACCATTTACGTTTGAATTGTTTGTCAAACTATCGTTTGATGCAACAGGGCTACTATCTACATAGGTTGCTTTAGTTAGTGTTTGGAATGTTATTGTACCTGTTGTACCAGTTGTTAGATTACCTAAATTCCAAGTGAGTGTAGTTGTTCCATTTGGATTTATTGTAATAGATGAAGGAGATGGATTTGCTGAGCCTAAAACGTATTCCATCCCGTCAGGAATTACATCTACAATTACAACATTGTTTACGTTGTCGTATTGATTTACTTTATAAACAAGTTTATATGAATTTGTAAGTCCTACGTCTGTAATAGATGAACCTACAATGGATTTATCTATTGTTATATCCTTTGCAATGGTAGTTAGGTTTGCAGTTACAGGGCCAGATAAACCATCTAATATTGCAGTATTTATTAAAGGAGTATCATGGGGTATTTTACTACCTGAGTTTTCAAGACATCCTGTAGAGTATTTATCCCATATTGCTACATCAAAGTTTATTATATTTGTGCTTCCAACAGAAAGAGTTTTGCTTCCCCAGTCAATTATTGTATAGTTTTTGCAGTTTGGAGAAGGTGATGGTATTGTAACTGTTGGGTTTAAAAAGCTTGATGCGTTAGGACCGGTTGCAGTAATATTATTTAAATATCTAATTCCATTTGGAAGATTGTCTATTAATGTTATATCAGATGATTCACGAGTGTTGTTATCAAGTATTAATGTGTAGGTAAATGGCCAAAGAGGATTTGGTGTTGGAATTAGTCCTGCACCCTTTGGCATTTTACCGGGACCTTTTTTAATTAGGTTGTATCTTAATGGGATTATATTAGTTGTGACACTTTTTATAATTTCTATATTACCAGGGTCGTCATTTCCTCTTGGGAGTGTATCAACCTTTGCAATTAGGTTTAAATTTGGGATTGGTATATCAAAGGGAACTGGAAGTGATGTGCTTCTAAAGGTTTCATCCGACTTTATTTCAACAGATATGGTGTAGTTTAGCTCATTTGGAGCAAGATCCTTAATGTTAACCCACTTTACTGTGATTGTACCGTCAAGATTGGTTATAACTTCTGTAGGAGGAGTGCTACTTGAGTAGAATGAAAAACCATCTGGGATAGTTAGTTCAACATATAGGTTGTAGCCTCTATCCACAAGGCTTGTGTTTGAAAAGGTAAGGTTTAAGGTAGAAGTTTTTCCAAGGACAATCTTTAAAGGTTGTGGCGACATATTTGCTACAAATTCAGATGGAGATAGTGCCATATTTACCCTCCATTATTATTATTTCTCGTATTATTATATTCATTATTTATATTTATGATGAATGGGAGGATATTGGTTTAAAATTTTATAGAAGACTTTTTATTTTGTTAACATATAATAAAATAAAGCAAGCTTAAGGAATTTGTATTATGAGTATATGTTTTCTTTTTTATTTAGATGGAAATAACGAAATTGAACCTGAAATATATAATGCCTTTGAGAACCTTCTTAGGTTTAAATCAAAGGAAGTTGAGCTTTTTATTGAAGTTGGAAGAGAGAATAGGGAATTTATTAAGGTAATAAGGCCCTTTGAAAATATACATTATGATAAAAATTTATGGACTGGTGTAAGAAGGTACCATATAAGGGATGGATATATAGAATACTTTGATTTAGGAAAAAGAAATATGGCACACCCTAAGGAATTATATGATTTTATATGTTGGGGATTAAAGGTATGTAGAGCAAAATACAATGCTCTTGTTATTGCCTCCCACGGTTTTTCCTTTGTAGGAGGAATTACAGATTTGACCTTTGATGTTCCATATGTTATGCCGATAGAGGATATGAGCTATAGTATAAATAAAGCTCTTTTAGATTGCAGAAAAGGTTTAGATTTGCTTTTTTTGGATATGTGTTATATGAACTATATAGAAATACTTTATGAAATCAAAAAAAGGTATGACAATATAAATTATATTTTAACCTATTATGGTGAAGGGGATTTTGGTGGAATTGATTATATAAGTTTTATTGAAAATTTTTATAGTCTTATTGAAAGGAATAAGGATTTTTTATATTTTATGGAGAGGGATAATTTAATATTAAGTAGGCCAACAAAATCAAAGGTAAAGGATATTAAGTGTTTTTGCAATGTCTTTGCAGAGGAATGTATTTTAAAGGGGTATAATGACATAGAAGCTGTAAAAAGAGATATAGGGCTTTTAGAGGTATATAAGAAAATAAATAATATAGTTTGTTTTAAATCAGAAAATTCCAGAGGAGTACAGATAATAGATTTTTATATAGATGAATTGTATAGGATATATAAAAATTTAGCCTTCTCAATTAACAATAAATGGTTTAATTTAATATCAAAGGATTTTGAGGGGTATAGTACTCAGAATATAAATTTTTTACCAAAGAGACTCACAAAATCCGCAATCCTTGGTCTTATACTATCATTAAATGGAGGTATTGATATAAAAGAAGCTACAAATATTTTAAATAATGTTGTTAAGGTTAAAGGTTGGAATATTTGATTTAAATTTAAAGACATATTTAGCTTTACTTGAAGCAAACTAATATTAAGATACAAAGGGAGGTGTTTATATGCCTCATATAAAGGATAATCATAATGAGTGTGAAGGACAAGACAGTCTAAAGGAAGTTAATGCAAGAAGAATTGACCAGCTGATAGATTTAGTTGAAAAGCATACAAGGACAGAAAGGCACCTTGAGGAACACTCAAATATTACTGACTTAGATGAGATTAAATATGTCCTTGAACTTCAAAGACACAGAGAGGAACAAATTAAGCACTTAAGAAATTTAATTGCATATGGAAAAGATGATGATTTTTACAAGAGGGAAGTAGAAAATATTGAAAAGAATTTAATCTATACAGAACATTATCTTGACCATAACAAGCATAATATGGACGAATTTACATTACAAAAGACAATGGAAAAACAGGAGCACAGAAGGGAACAGCTTGAAAACCTAAAGCATCTGCAATAGGTGGCCTATGCCACCTATTTATCATATAGACATAAATTGGTTATAATGCTAATATTAAAGGTAAATAATACAGTAGGTGATTTTTATGATAAGAAGTAAAAAGGTTGATTTTTCAAAGGTGTATTCTAATTTAGATGAACTAAAAAATGTATTTAGTCAGTATAAAGATAAAATAGTTGTTGCATATTTATTTGGATCAGTTCATAGAAGACAAGTTACGCCTTTAAGCGATGTTGATATAGCAATTCTTATAAATAAGGACTATGAGGATATAATTAATGAAATAGAAGAAAAACTGTATGAGGATTTAGTAAGATGCTTAAAGACAGACGAAATTGATTTAGTTTGTTTAAATAGAGCTCCTCTAAGCGTTCAATATGGAGTAATTAAGGATAAAGAAATATTATATTTTTCAGATAAGCAGAAGGTTGTTGATTATGAAACAAGTGTTATAACAAATTATTTAGATATAAAATCTATACGAGATTTTTTAAATTTGGAGTTTTTAAAAAAGGTGGGAATTTAGTATGGATGAAAAATTAATTACCCAATTAAGGTTATTAAAAAAGTATATGGATATGCTAAAAAAAATTGCATCCCATAATAAGGAAGAGTATTTATCTGATGAAATATTAAAGGGAGCTGCGGAAAGATATCTTCAGCTTTCTATAGAAACTTGTATAAACATAGGAAGTAGAATAATATCCTTAGAACAATTTAATAAAAATATATCTGCACCAGAAACCTATGCGGATGTTTTTGAAATATTAAAGAATATAGGTTTATTGGATGAAGAATTTGCCAAAAACTTAAAGAATATGGCTAAGTTTAGAAATAAATTAGTTCATATGTATTGGGAATTAGATGATGAGTTTGTATTTAACATAATAAAAAATAATTTGGGTGATATAGAAGAATTTATGAAAGTTTCTGCAGAGTACATAAAGAATAACACACATATATAAATGTGGCAGGTTGTTGAAAAAGTTACATACTGATTAGCCCCATGAAGGATTTCTTGGGCATCAATTCATTTCACTAAGCAATTCTAAGCTTTTCTTTGTTTGAAAAAATCCTATCCTCGCGATGCCATCGTCCTGATGGCCGCTCGGCTCGGCACGTCCTGTGCCGAATTACGGACTTTTTCAAAGTCGAAAATCTAAGAATTGCTAAAGGTCATGAAATATGCCATTTTGAAATCCTTTCATGGGGTTTTTTATACTTTAGCTAACAATTAGGTTTGTTAACAATCTGTCACATATATAAATGTGGGTTATTTTTTATTATATTGAAAAAAACAAATATATATGCTATTATAAATATACCCCCACAGGGTGGGGGAGGGAGGAGGATAATATGAATAAAGAAAGAGAAGAAGCAAAAAAATATTTAAAAATCGCAAAGGGACAAATAGAGGGAATACTTAAAATGATAGATGAAGGAAGATACTGTATAGATATCTCAAATCAAATAATTGCAGCAGAAAAGCAGATAAAAAAGGCAAATATGTTAATTTTGAAGGGCCATTTAAATAGTTGTGTTAAGGAGGCTTTTTTAAATAATAATGGAGAACAGAAGGTAGATGAAATAATAGATGTTTTTGATAAATTAACAAGGTAGGTGGATTTATGAACAATAAATTTAAAATAACAGGTATGACCTGTGCAGCCTGCTCAAGGGCTGTTGAAAGAGCTGTAAAAAAATTAGATGGAATTGATAAGGCAGAGGTCAACTTGGCAATAGAGGAGCTTTATGTGGAGTTTGATGAGACAAAGGTAAATGAAGAGGATATTATTAGAGCTGTAGAAAGGGCAGGTTATGGAGCCGCGTTAAAGAATATAAAGGAGGTTACTTTAAAAATAAGTGGTATGACTTGTGCCTCCTGTGCAAAGACAATAGAGAGGGTGTTAGGGAAGGCAGATGGTATTTTAAGTGCAGAGGTTAATTTTGCATTAGAGAAGCTGTATGTAAAGTATGACACATCAAAGGTAAGACTATCTATGATAAATTCAATTATTAAAAGGGCTGGATATGATGTAGTAGAAGATGATAAAGAAAATAGGCAAGAGAAAAAAAGAGAGGATAAATCCTTAATAAATTTAAAGATTGCAGCAACTTTTACTATTCCTCTTTTGTATATAGCAATGGGGCATATGCTTAATTTTCCAATACCAGATATAATACACCATCATAAACATCCATTAAATTTTGCACTTGTTCAACTAATTCTTACCTTACCTACAATTTATGCAGGAAGAAGGTTTTATACTGTAGGATTTAGAAATTTAATTAAGCTATCGCCTAATATGGATAGCTTAATTGCAATAGGGACTTTGGCTGCTATAATATATGGATTGTTTGCTATATATCAAATAGCAATTGGAAACACCAATTATGCAATGGAGTTATATTTTGAGTCGGCAGCAACAATAATTACTTTAATACTCCTTGGTAAATATTTAGAGGCAAGGGCAAAAAATAGAACTTCAGAAGCAATAGAAAAGCTTATAAATCTATCACCAAAGATGGCTACGATAATAAAGGATAATAGGGAAATTGAGATACCAACAGATGAGGTAGAAGTTGATGATATGGTTTTAGTTCGTCCTGGTGAGAGGATACCTGTTGATGGAGTTATAATTGAAGGAAAAACGACAGTAGATGAATCAATGCTCACCGGTGAGAGCATACCGCAGCTTAAGGAAGAGGGATCTAATGTTTTTGCAGGTAGTATAAATAAAAATGGTTCAATAAAATTTAGGGTAACAAAGGCAAAGGAGGATACAGTTTTAAGTCAAATAATTAGACTTGTTGAGGAGGCACAGTCTAAAAAGGCACCTATTGCAAGGCTTGCTGATATAGTGTCTGGATATTTTGTACCTGTAGTTATTTTAATTGCAATAGTATCTTCGGTTGCTTGGTATATTGGTACAAAAGATACAGTATTTTCTTTAACTATATTTATTTCTGTACTTGTGATTGCCTGTCCTTGTGCTTTAGGCCTTGCAACACCGACAGCAATAATGGTTGGCTCTGGCAAAGGGGCAGAACTTGGGGTGCTTATAAAATCAGGTGAGGCACTTGAGATGCTTCATAGGGTAGATGTAGTTATACTTGATAAGACGGGTACTATAACGGAGGGAAGGCCTTCAGTTACAGATTTAAAGCCTATTTTTATAGATGAAGAAGAGCTTATTTCCTATGCTGCCTCAATAGAGAGACTTTCGGAACATCCTCTTGCTGAAGCAGTATATGAATATGCAAAGGATAAGGGAATAAAAATATATGATGTTGAGGATTTTAAAAGTATTACAGGGCACGGAGTATATGGAAGAATTCGGGAGAGGGAAGTTTTAGTTGGTAATACTAAACTTATGAAGGAATATGGTATAGATATATCAATTATAGAGGAATATATACAGGATATTTCAAAGCTTGGGAGAACAGCAATTATAGTTGCGATAGATAAAGATGTTAAGGGTGTAATTGGAATTGCAGATAGGGTAAAGGAAAACAGCAAAAGGGCAATAGAGTTAATAAAAAATATGAAAAAGAAGGTTGTTATGCTAACAGGGGATAATTACCTTACAGCAAAGGCAATTTCAGACGAAGTTAAGGTGCACGAATTTATTGCGGAGGTTCTTCCTCAAAATAAAGCAGATGTAGTGAAGGAATACCAAAGCAAAAATAAAAGGGTTTTAATGATTGGAGATGGAATAAACGATGCACCAGCCCTTGTGCAGGCGGATGTAGGAATGGCAATAGGTTCAGGTACAGATATAGCAATAGAGTCAGCAGATGTTGTTTTGATGAAGAGCGATCTTTTAGATGCAGCCTATGCAATAGAGTTAAGCAGAAAAACCATAAAGAACATTAAGGAAAATTTATTCTGGGCCTTCTTCTATAATGTCATAGGTATACCTGTTGCAGCAGGAGTGCTTGTACTATTTGGTGGTCCAAGGTTAAATCCTATGATTGCAGCACTTGCAATGAGTTTTAGTTCTGTTTCTGTTGTTTTAAATGCTTTAAGATTAAAGGGCTTTAGGCCTAAAAGATAAAGGAGGAGTAAAAATGAAAAAGAAGATTAATATTGAAGGAATGAGCTGTATGCATTGTGTAAGACACGTTGAGGAGGCATTATCAGAAATAAAGGGGATATCAAATATAGAGGTTAACTTGCAGGGCAAATATGCAGTTTGTGATGTGGATAATGTGGATGATAAAGAGATAATCCAAAAGATAGAGGAATTTGGATATAGTGTGGTTTCAATAGAGGAGATGTAAAAAGCACCTAATATTAGGTGCTTTCCTTTACTTTATCAAATACTATAAAAACTAATGCCTGCATAACAAATACTGTTGCAGAAATTATGAAGGTTAGTGAATATCCTAATTTTGTATATGATATTATATTTCCTGCTAAATATGAGGATATAGAAACTGTTATGTTACCTATAAGAACAACTATGCTGTTGAATTTAGCCTGATGTTCCTCATTTACCACATTCATAAAAATAATGTTTTCAATAGGTACAGTTACATTTATAAGCACAGACCTTATAAGGAAGAATAGACATAATAAAAAGGTTACAAAATTTAAGGTTGGATTTAAAATTACAAATAATAAAACAAAGGGGAATGATAATAACTTTGCAAAGGTTATGGTCTTAAGCTGACCAATTTTTTTAGATATTATAGGGGAAATAATCATAGCTAAAAGGTTTCCAAGCATATTAAAGTTATTTATAAAAGCTGCAGTGTCAGTTGAATAATTCATTTTATTTATTAAGTAGGTTGTATAGTAGGGTATTATCATTCCCACTGCAAAGGCACCACAAAATGTGTATAGTAAAATAAATTTCATTTTTTTATTTATTTTAAGTTTGTTGTTTTTCCTGCTCCTATCTTCAGATTTTTTAATTGAAGTTATAAATAAAGCAGGTATGGAGGCAAATAAACTCAAAAAAGCCATTATAATTAATGTGGTGTTGAAATTATATAATTTTATTATTTTCCCAGAGAAGTAGTTACCTAATAAATTCATAAAGGTAGCGTATGTGAATATAAAGCTAAATAATTTAACTGTATCAAAGCCATTGCTGTTTTTAATTAAAAAGGGTGGTTTTATTACAACTATTGCAGATATACCCATTGCATATATCGATGCAGCAATTAGTATTGAAAGTTTACCATTAGAAAACATATAGAGTATACTTGATACAAAGCATAGAATTCCTGTTGAAGCAAATATGTATTTATCTTTAATGTGTTTTGACAATATACCTACTATATATGCAAATAGAGCAAAACTTATTGTTTGTGTAACAGTTACAATTCCTAAAAAGCTTTCATTAAAACCTTTAGATAAAATAAAGGGACCTATAAAAAATGAGTAGAAACCAAAATATATTCCGATAAATAATTCGATTAATAGGTATAGCAATATATTTTTGTTTATATTTTTTACTTTTTTAATCATATCCAAAATCCTTTCTTATTTAATTACAGCTTTATTTTAGCCAAATTAAATAGAAAGAACTATTTATATATTATCTTCTACTTGTACAATATTATCTTTTTGCGTTCATAGGAGGGGCTATGCCCCTTATATTTTTTGTATACTCTATTAAAGTATGCTGTACTTGAAAAACCTACCATTAACGCGATTTCTGTAATGGGTTTATTGGTGGTATTTATTAAAATTTCAGCCTTAGAGCATCTATAAAAATTAAGATATTCAAGGAAGGTTTTACCCATCGTATTTTTGAAAAATCTACAAAAATAATTAGGAGCAAAGTTAAGCATTGATGCAGCTTCGTTTATAGTAATATTTTCGTTGTAGTGTTCATCTATATATCTTAAAAGTTTTTCTAATCTTTGAAGGTTTTCTTTATGCTTTTTATATGAGATTTCATTTTTAGATGTTGTTTGGGAGTAGGCAATAATTGAGGCTAAAATTTTATAGATACTTCCTCTAATATCAATTTCATAACCAAGGGGTTTTTTATTATATTTATTTATTATATCCTCCATATAATGTCGTATTGTTTCTATATAATCTATGTAGTTTTTATCCTGTTTTATTATTTTATCATCATCGTTAAAGGGAAATAGTTTATTAAACTCAATAGGAATGTCAGTTGCTATGCTTGCATCAAATTGCAGTACAACATATTTGGAAAAACCATATACTGCGTGTACATCTAAGTTGTTTAGAAGGACAATTTCACCATCTTTTATATCGTAATAGGAATTATTTATTTGTATTTTTGCCTCTCCTTCTAAAAGATATAGTATTTCTATAAAATCGTGCCAGTGGGGTGGAACATATGTACACGTTTGATTAAGTTCTGTTATAAATATCTTTATGGGTAAAATTTTATTTCCAAGCTGTGCTATTTCTTTAAATGGTTCCATATTAATCATCTCCATAAATAGTGTTATAATAATCATATGAAAAAATTCGACAATAATTGCAATATTCCTTTATAATTGATATAATTTATTTTTGTGAAGTTTAAAAGAAGGGGCGAATATTGTGGAAAAAACATTTGATGTTGCAGTATTTGGTACGGTCTTTGTAGATATAAAGGGTTTCCCAAGAGATGTGTTAAATCCAAAGGGAACTAATATAGGAAGTGTAAAGTTTAAACACGGTGGAGTAGCAAGAAATGTAGTTGAAAATTTTAGTTATATGGGACTTAAGACAAGATTTGTATCAATTGTTGATAACAGTGCACTTGGTATGGAGGTTTTAGCAAGACTTAAAAACGAGAAAATCGACACAGAATATGTTGATATTGTGGATAAAGACGGTATGGGTATGTGGCTGGTTGTATTAAATGAAAAGGGAGATATAGCAGCCTCAGTATCACATCAACCAAGCTTAAAATATCTTTATGATATAATTAATAATCACGCTGAGGATATTATAAAGGGTTGTAATAGTGTTGTATTAGACCTTGATTTTGAAGCAAGTTACATTGAAAAGATAATAAATATAGCAAAACGGTATAATAAGAGGGTTTATGCAGTTATAGGACATCTTGATGTAGTAAAGAGAAATAAACATCTATTTAATAAGCTTGATTGTTTAATATGTAATAACATTGAATTTGAACTTATAGCAGAAAAGACATTTGAGACAAAGGAAGAAGTATTAGATGCTTGTAAGGAACTTACAAAGAATGGTCTTAAAAAGATAGTTGTTACAATGGGAAAAAAAGGTTCTGTTTTTTATGATGCAGAAGCCAATGAAGAGGGATTTGTTGATATTGTACCAGTTAACGTTATTGACACAACAGGTGCGGGAGACTCCTTCTTTGCAGGAACAGTTTACGGACTAATTAGTGGATATAGTTTAGAGAAATCTGTTTGTATTGGAACGCGTATTGCAAGTTTGACTATAAGCTGTAAGGATAGTACAAATCCAGAAATAAAGCAGAAAATGCATATTATAGTTGTCTGAGGGCTAAACTTAAGCCCTCAGATTTTTCCAGACCTTAAAATGGATATAAGAATCCAAAGACCAAAAATACCCGCTACAATATAACCAGTAACTCCAAGTATTGATATGCCATAAATTTTTGGGCCAATATTTGTGTTTAATATTAAAGAAGAACCTATGATTAAAGATGAGGTTATTATTGCAAATACTAATCGATTCACCATTTTATTAAGTTCGTGTATAGGTTTAGATAAATTTTTGTGTTCAAGCTGTACTTTGGTTCTGCCTGCATTGACATTGTTTAGTAGCTTATTTATGTTATGTGGTAAGGACTTTAATTGTGAGTTTAAATTAATAATTTCAAATATCAAATCATTAAAGTTAGGAAATATTTTTGATGGATATTGTTCTTTAACAAATGGAATTGCAATATCCAATATTTTTATATTAGGAGATATTTTTGCAACAACACCCTCTAAAATTACAAGTCCTCTGATTAAAAGGGTTAAATCCTTTGGAAGCCTTATGTTATTTCTTTTGGCAGCTTCAAATATTTCCTCAAGCATTTGAGATATTTTAAGATTTTCAAGGGATGTTGTTAAGTAGCTAACAAAAAGATAATCAATATCTTCATATAGCTTACTTCTATTTATATATCCCTTTTTAATTCCAATATTTAAAAGGGCAGAAATCATTTTATCTATGTCTCTAAAGGCGATGGAAAGAATTACTTCATTCAGCGATTCCTTCATAGCCTTTGAAAAACAGCCGACAATTCCAAAATCAATGTAGTATATTTTATTATCCTTAACAATTAAATTACCTGGATGGGGGTCGCCGTGGAAAAAACCATCGGCAAAAATCTGTTTAAAATAGGATAGAGCAAGCTTTTTGCCTAAGTCCTCTAAATCATATCCTTCGTCCATTAGATTTTCTATATTATCTATTTTGATTCCATCTATATATTCCATAGTAAGAATTCTTTTAGTTGTTAAATCCCAATAAACATATGGGCAAGAGACAAATTTAACATTTATATTGTTGTTATAAAATTTATCTAATGCTTTAGCTTCGTTTATAAAGTTTAGTTCCTTTTTTGTGGCTTCTTCAATTTCAAATAATGCTTCCTTAGGATTTATAAGGGCATCATTAAATTTAGCATTAGTAAACCGTAGTATTCTTTTGAGTATTTCTATATCAAGCTTCATATTTTCTTCTATATTAGGTCTTTGGAACTTGACTATAACTTCTTTTCCATCTAAAAGTTTTGCACGATGAACTTGAGCTATTGAGGCTGAAGCAAGAGGTTTTTTTTCAAAATATGAAAAGTGCCTATTAAGAGGAACATCAAATTCTTGTATAAATATGTCATTAATTTCTTCGAAGGGAATTTGCATTACATTATCCTGGAGTCTTTCCAATTCCTTTATGTATTCATAGGGAAGAATATCAGGACGGGTACTTAAAATCTGTCCTATTTTTATAAAAGTTGGGCCAAGTTCCTCAAAGGCCCTTCTTAAATTTTCGGGTGAAGGTGTTTGATTTTTTATTTTACTATCAACTATATATCCAAATCCATATTTGGCAAGTATTTTTACTATTTCTCTAAATCTATGCAGTGTATTTTTTTTCACCATATAATCATTCCTTTTAAAAAGCAAAAGGTTTATAACCTTTTGCTTATCTTAGTTTAGATTCTAATTCTTCAATTTTTCTTTTTAATTCATCAAGTTCGGATTTAGTTGCAAAATTCATTTCTCTTAATAGCTCAGCCATATCTTCCTTAGTTAATGGTTTAAATTCAGTTGAGACCTTTTCAGTTTTTTCCTTTACAGTTCTCTTTAATTCTTCGGTTAATTCTTTTCCTTCTTCCACAGTCAATTGACCTTTTTTGATAAGGTTTTCGATAAGTTCAGTAGCCTTTTCATATGTGTAGGCTGCAGAACCTACTCCAGCAAGGAAAATATTTTTTAATTCTTCTTTCATAGCAAACCCCTCCCTTTCAAAATATTATACTACTTAGTATAAAAATATTCATTAATAATTAGTTAATTTTGGATAAAAAATAAGTATAGCATTTTTAGAATATTTAGAAAAGATATTGAATTTTCAAAATTTTTATGATATAAAAACATTAGTAGAAAATTTGTTTATCTTTGGGGTGATATCATGGGAAAAACAGTATTATTAAAATGCAGCTGTTGCGGAAGAGAAAGCAAGGTTGAATGGGGAAGGGAGTTCTATGTAGATAGTTTAGGAAGGGAGCACTACTACAATCAGCTTGGAGATGTATCAGAGGAGGCAAAAAAGAGAGGTATATCAGGTTTTTGGGTAGATAAGGTATGTAAGAATTGTGGGGAAGTTATTAGGGAAAGTAGGTATTTAGAGGATATTGCAGATGAACACGAGGTTGCCTGGATGAATTTTCCAAAGGTTGACATTGTGGAAAAATGCACAAAGTGTGGAAGCAGGGATATTATGACACTATATGAAATAATAATAGGTGAGGATAAAAAGGTACCTTGTAATAGTTGTAGGGATGGAAGAATGAAGGTTGAGGCAATATATGAATAATTGCAAAACAAATAAAGTGTCGTGAAGTTGTACTAAACTTCACGACACTTTTTATGCAGAAAGTTCGTTTGATAGGCTCAATTTTAATTTGTTTAAAGTATTTTTAATTATATCAATGGCTATATTTAGTGTTTTGTTATTTTTATCTAAAAGAGGATTTAATTCAACTATATCTAAAGAGCACATCATACCTGATGAGGCAAGACTCTCAAGAATATATTTTGCATCATCAACAGATAGACCGTCCTCAACTGGTGTACCGGTTCCTGGTGCAAACAATGAATCTATTGAGTCTAAATCAAAACTAACGTGTATAGCATCCACTCTATCTTTAAAGTAGTTTAACATATCTTCTACAACTTTTTCTATTCCAAGTTCTTTAACCTTGTCCATTGTGTAGAACTGACCTTTACTTCTATTTATAAGCTCTATTTCACCTTTATCAAGATCTCTACCAGCTATATGAAATACATTTTCTTCTTTTACTTTAACTTTATCTTCATATAGGTTAACTAATGCTTCGTGACCTACTCCAAAGGATGCTGCAAGTGGCATACCGTGGATATTTCCTGTTGGTGATGTAAGATGTGTATTTATATCTCCGTGGGCATCAATCCAAACAACGCCTATATTTTTAATTGCCTTACTTGCCCCTGCAATACTACCAAGTCCTAATGAATGATCTCCTCCTAAAACAAGGGCAAAATCTCCATTAGATAGAGATTTATATACTTTCTCAGCAAGCTTTGTGTTTGCATCAACTACTTCATTTAAGTACTTTAAATTTGGATGATGCTTATATTTTTCTTCTTCAGTAGCTTTAAGTACTTCTACATCACCACAATCCTTTACGTCAAAACCAATAGATTTAATAATTTTTGTTATATTTGCCTCTCTATATGTTTTTGGAGCTAAATTTGAACCAAGCTTGTCTGCACCTAAATTTAAAGGCACACCAATTAAGTTTATCTTCATCTATCCGTCCTCCTTTATTTTTATTTTAAAAAACATTATTTATTTTATAAAAATATTAGTTATATGTCTATAATAAATTAAAAACAAAAAAATAATTTTTTGTTATAATGTATTTAGGGAGGTGGTAGAATGAACCTGTTATCTGCTGCCATTATTATAAATACAATTGTTTTGACAACTATAATCATATTAGAAAGAAAAAGGCCAGAAAAAACTATTGCGTGGCTTCTTTTGATTGCTATATTTCCACCACTTGGGTTTATATTATATTTGTTTTTAGGGCGAAATTGGAAAAGGCATAAGCTAAATGAGGAGTTTTCACCGATAGTTAAGGATTTGATAAATAGAGTAATAAACAGGATAGATAAGGAAGACTATAAATATTTAGCTGAACTTCTTGCAAACAATAGCGATAGTCCCTTGTTTGTTGATAATGATATTGAAATATTTGGAAATGGAGAAGATAAATTTAATGCTCTTTTTAAAGAGATAGAGCTGGCAGAACATCATATACACTTAGAGTATTACATAGTAAAGTCGGATGATATTGGAAATAGATTAAAGGACTTGCTCATAAAGAAGTCAAAAGAGGGAGTAAGGGTTAGATTTATAATAGATAGAGTAGGAGCTATTAAATTATCAAGAAGGTATATAAAGGATTTGAGGGAGAATGGAGTTGATGTTGTACAATACTCTTATTTTCTTGCTCCACTACTTAGAAGAATAAATACACAGATTAATTATAGAAATCATAGAAAGGTAGCTGTTATAGATGGGAAAGTAGGTTTTATAGGTGGTATGAACATAGGAGATGAATATAGAGGACTTGGTAAGATAGGAGAGTGGAAGGATTTACATATAAAGGTTACAGGAGATTTTGTATTAGGATTACAGGGAGTATTTATTGACGATTATATGGCTGTAAAAAGGATAGATGATGCAGAGTTTTTTATGGAGGGGGAATTTGATAAGTATTTTCCACCAAGTGAAAAGTCAAAGGGTAAAATAATGCAGCTTGTAAAGAGTGGACCAAACTCAGAACATCCTTCAATAATGCAGGGTATAGTTAAGATGATTTATATGGCAAAGAAGAATATTTATATAACTACACCATATTTTGTACCAACCGAAAGTGTTATGGATGCACTAAAAATAGCAAAATTAAGTGGTATAGATGTTAAAATACTTTTTCCAGGCAAATATGATCATTTTTTAGTATATCACGCATCAAAAACTTATCTTGAGGAGCTTGTAAGATGTGGGGTTGAGGTTTATTTTTATAATAAAAAAGCCTTTGTACATTCTAAAGTTATGACAATAGATGATTCCATTTGTACTATAGGAACAGCAAATATGGATATACGAAGCTTTGAGTTAAATTATGAGGTTAATGCTGTAATTTATGATAAAGATACTACATTGAAAGTAAATGACTTATTCAAAAAAGATTTAGAGGAAAGTAGGAGGGTAGATTTAGAGTATTTTAATTCCGAACCTAAATATATAAAAATTGTAGATGGTGTTTGCAGAATTTTCTCGGAGCTGTTATAATAGTTTTACTTTTCAGTAAAAGGCTAATTTGTTATACTATTTACAAATAAGGCAGCGTAAGGAGTGATTTTATGAGTAGAGTAGGCTCTAAAATAAAGCAAGAAAGAATAAAGGCGAATCTTTCGTTGAAGGAATTGGCAAAGAAATTAGGAATATCAGAGGGTTTTCTTCAGGATGTAGAGATTGGGAAAAGAGTAGCAAATGAGAATTTGATAAAAAGGGTTGAAAAGGTATTAAATGTTAATCTAAGTGACTCACTTTTTGAAGAGGTGGATGAACCTATTGAAAATATAAAGGAATATAGAGAGCCTGTTAAGGTAAATAAACAGTTGGAGGATGCCTTTTCAAGTATATTGAAAAAGATACCGGTTTGTGATCTATACCTAAAGGAAATATATGACTACAAGTATTTGCCAATTAAGGACAAAAAGGTTGAGGGGCTGAATGCTGAAAAGGTATTTTACATAATTGCACCAGACGATTCTATGAGGGGGTTTAGAATAGCAAAGGGAGATAGGGTTATGGTATATTTAACTCCTGAGCTTGAAACAAATCTGATTTATGTTATAGAAGTAGAAGGTAAGAGAATGATAAGACAGCTAAAAAGGTTAGATGCTAATAGGGTGTTATTAATTTCACAAAATAACGAAATAAAAACTGAAAGTAAAGATATAAAATCCTTCAAAATTATAGGCAAATGCTTAAAAGTTGAGTTTGAATTATAAAATTTAAGGGAGTGGAGCTTGTCTCTACTCTCTTTGTTTTGCAAAACTTTGTTAAAATATTAATATTAATAAAAATTCATAATTTAAAGTAATAAAGTAGTTGAAATTTTTAATAAAATGAATTATGATATATAAAAAAATTACAAGTAAAGGGGGATTCGTATGGAAGAAAGACGTGAAAATTGGGGGAGTAAATTAGGACTAATTTTGGCTATGGCTGGTAATGCAATAGGTCTTGGAAATTTCTGGAGATATCCTTACCAGGCAGCTAAAAACGGCGGCGGTGCTTTTATGATTCCTTATTTTGCCGCACTTATAATGTTAGGCATTCCCCTAATGTTAGTTGAATGGAATCAGGGACGCTACGGTGGTAAATATGGACACGGTACATTAGGACCTATGGTTTACCTACAGGCAAGAGAAGGTGTAAAGCCTAAAACAGCTGCAATATTAGGTGCTATTGCTGGTATGTTTGCCTTTTCAGTTACAGTCTTATTAAACAGCTATTATAACCACATAATTGGATGGACTCTTGGTTACTCTTATATGTCTGCTACAGGTCAATATATGGATAAGTCAATTAAGACAGGAGCCTTCTTCGGGGAGTACTTAATAAACCCAGGTAAGTCTTTGGTATTTTGGATTATTGCAGTAGCTCTACTTGGACTTGCAGTAATGCGTGGAATCCAAAAGGGTATCGAAGCTTGGGCAAAGGTTATGATGCCAACAATATATATATTTGGTATTATACTAATAATTAGAACACTTACATTAGGTGCTCCAGTAAAGCCCGATTGGACACCTATTGCAGGACTTGATTATATTTGGTCTCCAAAATGGAGTGAACTTAATGCAAAATCTGCACTTGCAGCTGCAGGACAAATATTCTTCACATTATCCCTTGGCATGGGAATTATACAAAACTATGCATCATATCTAAAACCTGATGATGATATAGTAGTATCAGGACTTGCAACTGTTTCGTTAAATGAGCTTGCAGAAGTAATACTTGGAGGTACAATTGCTATTCCTATATGTTATGCATTCTTAGGGCCAGAAGGACTAAGTGCAGGTGTTGGATTATCCTTTGTTGCACTTCCAAATATATTTAGAGCAATGACAGCTGGAAGATTGTTTGGTACACTATGGTTCTTACTTCTTTTCTTTGCAGGATTTACAAGTGCGATTGCTATGTATAACTATTTAGTTACACTAATTGAAGAAGAAATGGGAGTAAAGAGAAACGTAGGTTCTATTTTAGTATTTGGTCTATATATAATAATAGGTTTACCTGTAGCATTGGAGGGCATTTTTACTAAGAAGGCAGAGCTTTTCTACTTAAGTGAACTTGATAACTGGGTAGGTAGCTATTTCTTAGTTGTATTAGGACTACTTGAGGTAATAGTTGCTGGATGGTTAATGGGAGATAAGGCACTTGAGGAAATGAACAAAGGAGGATACTGGAAGGTTCCAAAATGGTTCTTTAATCTATTTGTAAGATTTTTAGCACCAGTGTATATAACTATACTATTAGTGTGGTCTACAATTAACTATTATAAGGATGGATATTTTAAGCTTGTTCCAAAATTTGCTGAACAAATTCCAGAGTTAATTCCTTGGGTACAGGGGGCAAGAGTCGTTGTTCTTTCAGTTCTAATTATAGGATTTGTACAATCTTATAGAAGCATAAAGAGAAAGTATGCAGACGAAATAAGAGAAGGCAAAGTTTTAGTTGTTAGATAGGAGGGGTAATATGTCAGGTGGAGCTCTTGCTTTTATGATAATATCCTGGGGACTTATATTGACGGCTTGTTATATTACTATGTCGGCATTGATAAAAAATAGCAAATGACAATTGAAAAAAAATACAGGAATGGTTTAAAATATATCTAACCATTCCTGTTATTTTTTACAAAATACTGAAAATTATACAATATGTTTTAGATACCTACTCTATGGGGGTGTAAATATGCAGTTGGTTAATGTTTTAAGGAGTTTGAATGAAAAAGTTGAAAAATTAAAATTAGAGGAAAAGAAGAAAAATAAAATTAATAAAGTTTTAAATAAATTGATTGAAGAATATTCAAATATTGATATAGATACAAACAATGAAATATATAAGGCACTAATTAAAAAGGGAAAGGATGTGTTAAAGTCTACAAGTATTGTAGACATTGAAGGTTATATTAGGTATTGTGAGGCTGCAATTTATGATTTTAAGGGGGACTTAAAACCATTAAATTACTTCTTTAGAACATTTTTGATTACATCAATATTGTTTATGATTTTAGCACCACAGTATTTTGGACCAATACTTCCTTTGATTTTTATATTACCTATATTTTTGGGTATTAAAGGTTTAAAAAAGAGGAGTGCAACAGGGCTTACGCTTGCTTTATCTGTTTTACCTATGGGGCTTTTAACCTCTGTTGCAGCGATAAAAAATTCAATACTTGCATTAGGTGAAGGAAATAAGTTTTATACTGAACTGGCACAGTTTTACAAAATAAGTTTGTCTACTGCAAAGGGATTGTTTATGGTATTTTTCATACTTTCTATAGTTTTAGCCTTCACATCAATCTATTCCTTTGTAATAGGTGTTAAGTATAAGAAGATGTTTGTGTAACTATTACAATAAAAGTATTGGGGAGTTAGGTGTAATGAACAAAAGATTTAGGTATTTTATAGTATTATTGGGATTCATAGTATTTGTTTTATCCTCTTTAAACTTTAAGCTTACATTTAATTATAGTTTTGTCTTTTGGAGTGCAGTTATTTCTGCTGTGATAATGGATTGGTCTCTTCTTTATGTTGGGGAGTTTAATGTTGAATTTACAGAGACAATAACTGTATTTATATACCTATTTTTTGGTGTATATGTTGCAGTAGTATATGAATTTATTTATACATTATTAGGATTTTTAATAGGTTATATTACAGGTAAAAGAAAGCTTAATTTATCAAGATATCTATTTAATGCTTCTATGTTTACAATTATTACCTTTATATCTGGAAGGTTTGTTGAGGTTTTAAGGTATAATATTAAGCTTCCCTATATTACAATGCTCATATTTTCAGCACTAACATTTGACTTTATATTTCTTGTGTTGAATATATTATTCCTTACCATAGATAAAAGCTTAGAACAAAACAAGTTTTTTTCTTTTAAGAACTATGATTTCCCAATATTATCATTAAATCTTATTATTTCAACTACCCTTTCGATAGTATTATATGTTATACACGGTGCTATTGGACTTGTTGGGTTGATTTTGGTTTTTGGGGTTTTAATTATAATTCATTATGCATTGTATTTGTATAACAAGATAAACTTTAAGACATCATTAATAAAAAGGCTTTTAATTACGACTGAGGATTTGATAAGACAGGGTGACTTAAAGGAAAAATGTGATTATTTATTGTTACATCTTAAAGAGATAATACCCTACGAAATTGCCTCGTTATATTTCTTTGATGAAAAGAACGAGGATGTGTCATATCCTATTTCCTACTATTCAAATTGCGAGTTGGATATAGGAGATTTGAGTATAAGCTTAAAAAATGGAATAACATTTAATATTATGAAAAAGGGAGATATATACATAAGTAAGAGCATTAAAAAGGATGGCAAGATAAAGATAACTGGAAAACTATTAGATTCCATAGATGCAGCAGTTTTTGTTCCGATTAAGATTAATTCTGAAGTTAGAGGTTTAATTTTTGTTGGTGGGAAATCAAATTTGGTGGATTTTCTATCGCAGGATATTAACGATATACTAAACATATTATCAAGTCAAATGTCACTTGCACTTTTAAATTATGATTATATGCTATCAATTAAAAAGGAAGCTGAAACAGATGTGTTAACGGGACTTGGAAATAGAAGGTTGTTTGATAGAGAAATACAAAATCTTGTGAAGCTGAAGAATAGGTTTTCTCTTGTTATATATGATATAGATGATTTTAAAAATGTTAACGATACCTATGGACATATTGTTGGTGATGAAGTGCTTAAACACGTATCAGGCATAATTAAACGTTCTATTAGAAAAACAGATATATCTTGTAGGTATGGAGGAGAAGAGTTAGTTATATTATTTAAGGATTTATCTAAAGAAGATGCTTTTGTAATATCTGAGAGAATTAGAAAACAAATTGAGGCATCTCGGTTGTTTATAGGTAATAAAATAGTAAGAGTTACAGTTTCAGGAGGTGTGGCTTCCTTTCCGGATGATGGAGCTACAGCAAGGGAGATAATTGAAAAAGCCGATTTAATATTATATAATGAATGTAAAAATAAGGGAAAAAACAGAGTTTGTATATATCCAGGTATAGTACAAAGTTAATAATAAGTTAATAAATAATATAAGGAAAATTATGTATAATATAAATAGGGTAAAGAAAGGGGGAAGGATATGAGAGATAAGTTAAAGAACTTGTTTTTACAGGCATGTAGGGACTATAAGAATGTTACCTTAAGGTTGTTGCTGCTTTTTTCAATAGGTGTACAGTCTAAAATATATGTCATTTTAAACAATTATCGTGGTAAGGTATACCATATTCAATCCCCCATAGATATACTCATACCCTTTAATAAGTATTTTATTGTACCCTATATATACTGGTATATATATTTGGGTTTTGTATTCTTTTATTATGCGGTTTATGATGAGAAGAAATATTATAAGTTATTAGCTGGTGTAAATTTAGGTATGATGGTATGCTTTGTTATATATTATTTTTATCCAACTTATGTTCCAAGACCGCAGGTTTATGGTGATGATATTTTTGCAAATATGGTAAGGTTTATTTATGAGAGGGATAACCCATATAATTGTTTTCCCAGTATACACGTCTTAGATTCAGTGTTGTTTGCCGTCTATATAAATAGAGACGAAACAATAGATGTAAAATACAAGCTATATTCAACGGCAATTTCCTTTTCTATTGTTCTTTCAACTTTATATGTGAAGCAGCATTATTTTTATGATGCAGTTTCTGCGGCAATTTTAGCCTATACTATGTATGTAGTATTTAACTATAAGGAAATTGTTGAATTCTTTAAGAAAAGAGTACTTGTATATATAAAAGAATAGCACGCATAATGCGTGCTATTTGATTGTTGACAAATCTACTTGTTAGTTAAAGTAAGAAAAAGCCCCATGAATGGATTTTAAAAGGCTCTTTTATGAGCTTTAGCAATTATTGCTTTTCGACTTTTTTCAAATAAAGAAAAGCTTAGAATTGCTTAGCGAAATGAACGAATGCCTTGAAATCCTTCATGGGGCTAATCAATATATAACTTTTTCAATAGCCTGTAGAACTCATAATGCGTGCTATTCTATTTTTAAATCATATAGACTTGTATATTGAATATCTTTATAGAAGGTAGAAAGAATTGTTTTATAATTTTCTCCTATTCTTGACTTTTCAATTAAACCATACTGACTCATACCAACACCGTGTCCGTATCCTCCCCCGTAAATTGTTATAGAAGATAAATTTCCTGATTTAAATTCCCTATCTATGCTGAAAAAAGGAGATGGGATGCTATCAAAATCCTGTAATGAATTACCGCGTATTCTCTGAATTTCTATCTTTGTCCTTAAGCCTTTTTGATATTCTACTGATGGAGTAACTAAGCGTTTAATATTATTTGTCCCTTCTATTTTGTAGGTTCCACTTTCAGAAACTATTATCATCTCTTTTACAATACCTGAAGGAGTATGTTTGCTAATATATATATCTTTAATTTGACCTATACCTTCATTTTTTATAGAGGCCTTTTTGTAGATGTTAAATATCCATTTTTGCTTAAAGGCCTTAGGATTGTTTATATAAATATTATATATGTTTTGGTTGATAACTTTAGATAAATTTGCATAAGTTAATGTGTACTTCCATCTAAAATAAGGGGATGATGAATCAACTGCACTTATAGTCCAGTCCTTAAAGAAGGTTAGAGCAGTTGAATCGTCTTTTAAATCTTTGATTTCTTTGTTTGTATAGTTAGAAAAGGCTAAATAAGGCTTTGTATTCTGTTCTTTTTCTTGCCAAACTTCATCATAGGATGCTCCAAATCCACAGGAGGTCGAATAATATTTAGCATCTATTATTTTACCATTGTAGGTCATAACAATATTTTCTGTCTCTTTTACAGCATTTTTAACTAAATTATTTGTAGGTTGACTGTTATATACCTGTGAATAGGTAGAATCATCTACGTGAAAACCGTATCTTGCAAATCTTCCGGATAACATATCTGATATAGCATAGGTTCTTGCAGAAACAGCCTGTGCCTTATATCCCTCAACTCCTGCTGAATATGGAACCTCTGATGGAACTACATAAAGAAGGTAATCCTCAATAGAGACTATATTTGTAACTATAAATCCTTCCTTTTTTGGTGTGAGTTCAATAGTGCCTGGGTATGTTGGAATATACATATTATCTGTTTTATTTAATAAGTTTTTTTCTATACTTATAAGTGAATTTCTAATTCCAGATATTTTTACTACATTCTTTGTATTTATTAATTTTGATTTTATATTATCTTTATTATCGAGCACGTTTAAAATGAAGTAGTTGTTTGTATATATAATTTGTAATTTATCTTCCTTAGGAATTCTATATATTTGACCATCTATCTCCACCTCGAGTCCTTTTTTTGAATAGAGTTTAATTTGTTGATGTAGATAGATGTTGTTGTTATTTGTGGATATCCCTACCCTTATTGTATCGAGTATAGGAGGTTTATCTACAACTATTAGCTGTATTTTGTCTTTGGAATTAAAGTAATAGATGTATCCAGAATTTCCTACAACAAAAAAGTTTTTTGATACTGTTTTTGGCTTTCCTTCTTCGTATAAAACATACTGTAAATTTGATGACTTGTTATACTGTTTTCCTTCTACTTCTATTGTGTTACCCTGCAGTGAATTAAAGGTGCCACTAATTTGCTTTGCTTCAGTGGCTTCTTTTATAAAAATTCCCTTGAATTTTATATTATAGCAATTGTAATTAGGATTAAACATATGCTTTGGTATAGTTATTTTTTTTGTGCTGTTATTATAAAAAATTTCAACATCATAGTTTTTCTTTTTTTCTTCATAACTAATCACTATACCACAATCTATTTTAGATTCTTTATAAAGTAAAAAATAATAAGCTGAATATAAAACTCCAGATAGAATTAAAATTAAAAACAGATATCTTTTTATTTTTTTCAAGACCACCACCCCTATCTGATGATGCCGCTTGTGGTTGTAACTTCTATACCCATCTTTTCCAACTCATTGATTAATATGTTTATACCTATAGAATCTGATGGCATATGTCCTGCAACAATTACATTTCCTATGTTCTGTTCTATTACAGCACTTCTTACATCATCGGGAACGTGCATACAAATAATTGTTCCTACACCTGCTTCAAAGTATGCCTTAAATACATTTTTTCCTCCGTTTGTTCCACCAGCCATTAATACAGCTATTTTACCTGCGTAGTCATCAGGAGCTCCTACACGTATTACAGGTTTTATTGGAGATTTTTGATATTCAGGTATTTCCATCAAAACATCTATGACATCCTTTAGTGTAGCTTTTTGGTTGGAGCTTAGCCTATTATTTATGTGGTTTTGAACATAATTTTCTGTGATAATATCACAGGGCATATGAATGTTCATATATGGAATATTTAGAAGTTTTGCAAAGGATTGAACTCTATCAAAATTTTTTGGATGAGACGCTCTCTCTAAGGTGCTTATTTTTTCTTTTAGGGCCTTTTGTGCTTTGTTTATTGGAACTCCAAATTCCACCATTTTATCAATTTGTCTATTTAGTACATTATGAAAATTTATTTCTGGAAATCCAGTATGGGGATGGTGACTAATTACTGCGTCATATCCAAGTTGTTTTGCAAGTAAGAGTTCAGGAGTGTCCATATCAACTCCAAATAATACCTTTTTTATATTTTGTCCCTCAACAATAATTCCTGAATCCTGTGGTATTTCGCTAATACCAGCTAAATTAAGAGCTAAGTTCATTATATCTGAAGTAGTTACCATATTATTTTACCTCCTTTTAATTATACATATATAATTTTACCAAATATTTATTGTAATTAACAGTTAAAAAAGAGAATAAAATTTAAAAGAATTGTGAATAGGGGGGAATATGTGTGAGGGATGAATTTAAAATAGCAGCGGTTTTTATAGGAACAATTATTGGTGCAGGTTTGGCATCTGGTCAGGAAATACTACAATTTTTTTCAAGGTTTGGATATAAGAGTTTTTGGGGAATTTTGTTTTGCTTTGTTCTCTACATAGTTTTATCATTATTATTTATGAATTTGGCATATATTAAGCATTTTAGAAGCTATAATGATTTAGTTTGTTACTGTTTAGGAGATAGGTTAGGATTTATAGCAGATTGGATGATAACAATATTTATATTTTTTAGTAACACAATAATGATATCTGGTGGAGGAGCAATGCTAAATGAATATTTAGGTATAAATAAGGCCTATGGAATTATAATAATGGCTTCTATAGCTTTTTTGGTGGCATTATTTTCAACCAATGGTGTAATAGCAATAAACTCCTTTATAGTACCCTTATCTACATCTATAGTTTTAATACTTGGTGCCTTTGTTTTTGTAGAAAACAGGTTTAATATTATTATTCCTTATTTCAACAATAAAATTGTCTATGGCTCAGCAATATTATATGCGTGTTTTAATTTTATGACAGCAGTAGGTGTTTTGTATCCTATGGCAAGCGAGGTTAAAAATAAACAAAGTTTTTTAAAGGGGTGTGTTTTGGGAAGTATAGTGCTTACTTTGCTTGGGATTATAATTAACTATAATATTTTAGTTTATTATCCTGCAAGTTTTAATAGCGAAGTTCCTAATCTTTATATAGCCAAAAAATATGGACCTTTATTACCACTTTATTTAACAATAATAATATGGCTTGAAATGTTTACGACTGAAGTAGGATGTTTGTATAGTCTATCAAGAAGAATGCAGCTTTTTTTAAATAAAAGTTATTTTATATGCTTAATTTTAATATTAATCGTCTCTATTCCCTTTTCGTTTATAGGATTTTCCAATTTAATTAAGCTTTTTTATCCACCCTTTGGATTTATTAGTTTGATAATATTGTTAGTTGGATCTATAAAATATATTATCTTAAGAAAATAGAATTAAAATATTTTAAATACAAATACTAAATATAAAATACTAAAGATGGGTGATGTTTATGAAAAAATTATTAGTTTTAGCTTTATCAGTTTTGTTAGTTCTTTTTGCATCCTGCAGTAACAAAGGAGAAAATCAAGAAAAGAAAAACGATAATAAAGAGCAGGTAATGAAGATAGATGAAAAACAGGCAATGTCTTTTGTTGACAACTATTTAAGATATGTTTTAAAGGGTGACTATGCAGCTTTAACAGGTTATTATACTGAAAAGCTTAAAACTTCTATAAAGGAAGTAAAGACACAATCAAATCCAAGGCCGGTTGCTTTTAAAATTGGAGAAGGAGATATAGAAAAGGATAGGGCCGAGTTTAAGGTTACAATGTTTCACGCCTATGATGGTAAGCCCTATTATTCAGTAGACTTCTTTAAGTATGTAGTTGTAATGGATAACGATAAACTGCTAATTGACTCTATTGATAAGGAAGACTCAATAGATATATATGAACAGGACAAAACTCTATTTAAAAGAGATAAAGACTCTGGAAGAGGGGAAAAAATATTTACACTAAAGGATTTACCAGCTTTTGTTTATTCTAAAGAGACTGTAAGGGAACAAAAATATGAGGTGCCAAGAAAAAGTTTTGGACCTTGTGCAACAACAGAGGATGGTAAATCAATATTAGTTAGTAGTATTGGAGAGAATAGCTATTTAGGATATATAAAGTTAATAGAGACAAAAGAGACGTTTAAGGTAGCACAGGGCGAAGAGGAGAAGAAAAAAGATGGCGATGGAAAGGCACAGGGCACAGAAGAAGAGAGTAATAAGGAGGAGGAAAAGCCGAAAATAAATTTCACTATAAAGGATATAGACTTTTATTTTAGTTCTACTATAACTTCAGTTATTTTTTCACCCAGTGGGCAGAATCTTGTAGTTGAGGTTAAGGATAAGAATGGATTATCATTTTTATCCTTATATAAAGCCTCGGGAGAGAAAATGGACTTAAAATTAGAAAGAAGGTTTCCAAAGGATAGATTTTCTCTTCTAAAACCATATTTTGTTTCAGAAAATGAGATTGCTTTTTCGGTTGTTCCTTCAAAAAATGCAACAGATGAGGAGTTAAAACTAAAGGGAGATTGGGTTTTGGATTTGCAAAAGGGCGATATAAGCCAGATAAAATAAAGGTTATTAGAATAACAAACTTGTAATATCTATTATAATAGAATATAATTTAATTAAAAGAAAATTTAGAAAATTGAAGTGGGGTGTTTTTGTGATGGGCAGGGGCAGTAAAGTTGTCAGTATTAAAACTTGGAAATTTAAGAAAAAATGTAGAGGCTTATTTTCTATTATTGAGTTTATAAAGGGCATATTTAAGCCACATAAAAAGAATCAAAATAAAAAGATATATTATAAAAAACCTGTAAATAATTAAGTTTGTTTAAAATGTACAAACTATTCATATATCTTTGCTATACTAAACAATAAAGAAAAGTTATACAATAATAAAAAAAGACAATCGAGGGGGAATAGTATGGCAAAGGTTGTATTAAAAAATATTTACAAAATCTATCCAGGCAATGTAGCTGCAGTAAAGGATGTTAATCTTGACATTGAAGATAAAGAGTTTATAGTTTTAGTTGGTCCATCTGGATGTGGTAAGTCAACTACACTTAGAATGATAGCAGGACTTGAAGAAATATCATCAGGTGAACTTTATATTGGAGATAAATTATGTAACGATGTTCCACCAAAGGATAGAGATATAGCGATGGTTTTCCAAAACTACGCACTATATCCACATATGACAGTTTATGAAAATATGGCATTTGGATTAAAATTAAGAAAGGTTCCAAAGGAAGAAATAGATAAGAAGGTAAGAGAAGCTGCAAGAATATTAGATATTGAACATCTTTTAGATAGAAAGCCAAAGGCTCTATCAGGAGGTCAAAGACAAAGAGTTGCACTTGGAAGAGCAATAGTGAGACATCCAAAGGTGTTCTTAATGGACGAACCACTATCAAACTTAGATGCAAAACTAAGAGTTCAAATGAGAACAGAGATATTAAAGCTTCATAAGAGATTAAATACAACATTTATATATGTAACACACGACCAAACAGAAGCTATGACAATGGGTACAAGAATAGTTGTTATGAAGGATGGTATAGTTCAACAAGTTGATACTCCAAGAACAATTTATGATCATCCAGCAAATATGTTCGTTGCAGGTTTCATAGGAAGCCCACAAATGAACTTCATAAATAGCAAAGTTGTAGAAGAGGGTGGAAGGTTATTTGTTGTATTTGGAAATACAAAGCTTCCAATACCAGAAGATAAAGCTAAAGTTGTTAAGGAAAAGGGTTACGTAGGTAAGGAAGTTGTATTTGGTATAAGACCTGAACATATAGATGATAGTACAGATTTCCTAAATGAATTTAAGGACAGCACAATTGATGCCAAGGTTGAAGTTATGGAACATATGGGTTCAGAAACATATCTATACTTAGTATGTGAAGGAAATAATATAGTAGCAAGAGTTGAACCAACAACAAAGGCAAAGATAGATGCAAATGTTAAAGTTGCTGTTGATATGAATAAAATGCATTTATTTGATAAGGAAACAGAAATAGCTATACTATAAGGAGAGGATAAGGATGGCATTCTGCGAAAATTTAAAATCAGCATTAAAGGCAAATGTTGCTATATATGATTCAAAGGGTAATCTAATAGAAGGTGAAGATTTAGGTTTTATATATACAAAGGATTTAGAATACAGTAAGGGCATAACCTATATAAATGCTTCAAAGTACATTATTGCAATTTCAAAGGAAATATCGCAGGATGCTATAAATTTAGTTAGGATGATAGCTTTAGCTAATATAGAAGAGGCTGCAGGATTTATGCAGCCTCTTGAATATATTTTAAAAAATGATGTACAGAGTGAAACTTTAAGAGGACGCTTCTCTGACTATTCGGTTCTATACATAAAGTCAAAGACAAACTTCAAGGAGTTATTAGAGAGTATATATGAATCAACAGATACAAGTATTATTCAGGATGATGAGGGTATATATATAGTTAAGATTATAGATGATTTAGAACAAGAGGCTGACTCAATTATTGATGGCATATCTCAGGAGACGGGTTCTAATGTACTTATAGGTGCCAGCAGAAGAGTAGGAGCAAATTATACAATAAAGGATGCTGCAAATCACGCAAAGCAATCAGCAAACTTGGCAAGTATATTAGGTTTTAAAGAGGGATTTTATCATATTGATAAAATGTTAATGTATGGTATACTATATTCGTGCAGTGATGAGGCAGTAGAATACTATATGAATGGTGGATTTAATGGATTTTATGATGTCATAAAGGGCAAGGAGCTTTTAGATACTGCAGAGGAACTATTTAAATGCCACCTTAATGTAAGTGAAGCCTCAAGAAAGCTCTATCTACATAGAAATACTCTACTTTACAGATTAGAAAAGATAAAAAATCTTACAGGACTTGATATAAAAAAGTTTGAGGAAGCTGTTATATTTAGAACTGTTGTAGCACTTTATAAGTTAAAAAGGAGATAGGTGTTATGGTAACAATAAAAGAGGTAGCGGAAAAGGCAGGGGTATCTCCATCTACTGTTTCAAGGGTAATATCCGATAGTCCTCGAATAAGTGAAGAAACTAAGGCTAAAGTTAGAAAGATAATGCAGGAATTAGGGTATCATCCTAACGCAATTGCAAGGAGTCTTGTATGCAGAACTACGAATACTATAGGAATAGTTATGCCAAGAGCGGCAGAGGATGTATTTTTAAATCCTTTTTTTCCAGAAGCACTAAGAGGCATTGCAAAGGCTACCCACGAAGAAGGATATTGTATACTAATTACTACAGGAAATACGGATGAAGAGCAGCTTGAATCACTTAATGCAGTTGTAAACGGAGGAAGAGTAGATGGAATTATTATGATGTATTCTAAGATAGATGACCCAATTTTAAAGGCTGTTAAGAAGATGGATATTCCCTTTGCAATGATAGGAAGACCGCCAAAGGGAGAAAGCTGTGATTTTGTAGATAATGATAATATAGATGCAGCCTTTAATGTTACTGAGCATTTAATAAAGATGGGACATAGAAGAATTGGTTTAATAAATGGTTCATTAAATTTGGTGGTTTCTTTAGATAGATTTGAGGGTTATAAAAGGGCTTTGGATAAACATA
Organism: Caloramator sp.; assembly: GCF_020054765.1. NCBI lineage: Bacteria > Bacillati > Bacillota > Clostridia > Eubacteriales > Clostridiaceae > Caloramator > Caloramator sp. Next base: position 125,038 of record NZ_JAIHAO010000002.1, read on the forward strand.
ATATTGAGATTGATGAATCAATTATTGTTTCGAGTGAATTTGTTCAAGAAGGCGGATATGAAGGTATGAAGAAGATATTACAAAGTCCTAATCCTCCTACTGCTATTATTACAACAGATGACTTAATGGCATTTGGTGCTATTAAGGCAGCAAGAGAAATGGGTGTTAAGATTCCTAAAAATGTATCTATAATGAGTTTTAACAATATACCTTTATCAGAGTTTGCAACACCAGCCTTAACTTCCGTTGAAATAAATGCATACACTTTAGGCTATGAAGCAGCAAAAATAGTAATTGATAAAGTAAAGGGAAGATGCAAGCAAAGGATAAAGAAGGTGCTTAAAACTCAAATAATTTATAGAGAGTCTATAGCTGAAAATATTAATAACAAAGGAGGATTATAAGCCTCCTTTATGTATTTTAGGGGTGATTATATGAAAATCAATTTATTTCCTACTCTAAACAGTGTGGAGGAAGAAGGTTTAAAGGGAACAACAGCAGTTGTAATTGATGTCTTAAGAGCAACATCGGTTATAACTACAGCAGTATATAATGGATGTTTAGATGTTGTTCCGGTACTTGAGATAGAAGATGCATTAAACTATAAAAATGAGAAGGTTTTATTAGGAGGTGAAAGAAGGGGATTTAAAATAGAAGGCTTTGATCTTTCAAATTCACCTCTTGAATATAATAGGGAAAATGTTGAGGGTAAGAGAATAGTTTTTACTACTTCAAATGGCACAAGGGCAATAATAAAAGCTAAATATTCCGATACAATATTAATTGGAAGTATGCTAAATGCTAAATATTTAGCTGATTTTGTTGTTAAAAAGGGCAGTGATATAAATATTATATGTTCAGGTACTGATGGTAATTTTTCTATAGATGATTTTTTGTGTGCAGGTAAGATAATATATGAAATCAATAAATTAAAAGAGATGGATATGACAGACTTTGCTACTTTGGCGTATTTGACTTATATGAATAACAGAGAGAATATATTTGAATATTTAAAATACGCAAGTCACTATAAGTATATGATGTCAATAGGACTTGAAGAGGATATAATGTGTTGTTTTAAAGAGGATATTTTAGATGTTGTTCCTTATTTTAAGGATGGAAGTATTAAAAAGTACCCCTTATAAAAGGGATTAGGATGTTGAAAAAGTTATATATTGATTAGCCCTATGAAGGATTTCTTAGGCATCTCTTTATTTCGCTAAGCAATTCTAAGCTTTTCTTTGTTTGAAAAAGCCCTACCCTGGCGATGCCATCGTCCTGATGGCCGCTCGGCTCGGCACGTTCTGTGTCGAATTACGGACTTTTCCAAAGTCGAAAAGCAATAATTGCTAAAGCTCATAAAAGAGCCTTTTGAAATCCTTTCATGGGGCTTTTTAAAATTTAGCTAACAAATAAGTACCCCTTATAAAAGGGGTACTTTTATATAACTTGTAATATCATAAATTTTAAGTATAGAGTTTCATCTGAATTGAAAAGGACTGGATGATCCTTTGATTGATTTCTATATTCAACAAGCCTTAATGTTCGTTTTGCATCCCTTGCCGCATCCATAACTACTTCCATAAAAAGTTCGGGATACATAAAATGTGAACAGGAACAAGTAACTAAATATCCACCCTTTTTAACCATTTTAAGTGCACGAAGGTTTATTTCCTTATATCCTCTTACTGCACCTTCAACTGCAGAGCGTGATTTTGTAAATGCTGGAGGGTCTAATATAACAACGTCATACTTTCTTCCTTCCTTAGCCCAAGTTTTTAATACATCAAAGGCGTTATGGGCTTCAAATTTACATATATTTTCAAGTCCATTTAGTTTGGCATTTCTTCTTGCAAATTCAACAGCGTGTTCAGATATATCTATACCAAGTACGCTTTTTGCACCAAAATGGCCAGCGTGAAGTGAGAAGGAACCTGTATGGCAGAAACAATCAAGTACATCTGCATCCTTTACTATGTCCTTTATTGCATATCTATTCTCTTTTTGGTCTAAGAAATATCCCGTTTTTTGTCCATTTTCAATATCTACATAGTACTTAACTCCATTTTCTTCAGATATGATTGTTGTGTCAAAGGGTTCTGTTAAGAATCCCTTTCTTTGTTCAAGTCCCTCAAGTTCTCTTACAGGGACATCACTTCGCTCATAAATACCCTTAGGATTTAAAACTTCCTTTAGAACCTTTACTATTGTATCTTTCCATTTTTCTATTCCTAAGGATAAAAATTGAATTACAAGATAATCACTAAACTTATCAACAATTAGAGCTGGAATAAAATCGGCTTCACCAAATACAACTCTACAAGATGTAGTTTCAATTATCTTTTTTCTATAATTCCAAGCATCCAATATACGCCTTCTAAAGAAATCCTCGTTTATTTCCTCATCTTTTTCCCTTGTCATTATTCTAATTGTAATTTGTGATTTTGGGTTTATATATCCTTTACCTATAAACTTACCCTTATAATTATAGACTTCAACTATATCTCCAGGTTCAAAATCTCCCTCGATGTTTTCGATTTCATTTTTATACACCCAAGGATGTCCATCTTCAACTCTAAGTCCTTTTTTATAGCCTAAAAAAACTTTTGCCATATCTAAACCTCCGTTTTATTGTCTTGTTTTAATATATATGTTCTTATTTTGTGTATATCCTCAAGATTCAATGCAATAAATTCTCCCCCACAATAAAAATATCCATTTAAATTTTTATTCCATCTAACTTTTACAAGAGCTTTAAAGGGAAGATAGTCATCTATTCTAAGAAAAAAAGAAACAAAGGCATCCTTTGGTATAAAAAAGTTTGATTTTAACGCAATGCCTGCTTCAGAAATATCAACGGTATAAAGCTTGCAGTTGTCACAAAAGGTTCTTTTTTCATTGTTATATATAACTGATGGATATAGTATTTCACATTCTAAACGTACTCTTTTATATTTTCTTCTTTCTTCCCCCATTTTATCTCCTCCTTATAGCTATTATACTAAAATTTAACTAAAATAAACATATTTATTTTACATTAATATTTTTAAGTTGCAGAAAATATATTAAAAGGAGGTGTGTTTATGTTACAGGCTGACTATATGCAGAGGTTGTTAATAATCGCATTAGCTAATATAGGGATAGTTATTGTTACATTCTTTATATTTTCATTTGTATTTTCGGGTGAGTGGAGACATAGGATTTGGGAAAAGTACATTAGTTCATTTGCTAAATTTGTTGTATATATATTTATAGTAAGTCTTATTGTAAATATCTTAACTGCGTGGGCTGTTTATGCTTTGCAACTTGATAGATATATAAATGTAATAGTTCCAATGGTTCAATCTATTATAATAGGTTTTGTTGCAGCTTGTGTTCCAAGACGAGGTGTGGAATATAAGAGATATAGTGAAAAGTAAATTTTAAAGATAAAAAAGAAGTCACCTAAATATAAATGGTGACTTCTTCAGTGTTGAAAGTTGTCCATTTTCAAAAATAAATATAAAAAAGTAGTTGCAATATAAATAAATAGATGATATAATAATATGTGTCTTCGGGGTGTGGCGCAGATGGGAGCGCGCGTGGTTTGGGACCATGAGGTCGCAGGTTCAATCCCTGTCACCCCGACCAGAAAGGATTGCAAAGGCAATCCTTTTTTTATTAGTTTTATTAGAATTTTATTCAATATTTTCATTATAATAGAAAAGTGATATAATTAAATATATACATTTTATTTCTTGTCGGGGTGTAGCACAGGTGGTAGTGCGTATGGTTCGGGACCATAAGGTCGCAGGTTCAAGTCCTGTCACCCCGACCAAAAAAATAATCCCCTTTAGGGGATTAATTTTTTTGTGTCTCTAAATTTGGTATTTTGTTTTTAACTTGTTTATCTATAAGGTCACAGGCGTGTCCCATAGGACATATTTGACACCAGCTTCTTGGTTTAAAGATTATACCAATTATTATTCCAACAAGTAAAGAAAGGGACATAAATCTAAATAGAGCAAATCCAATTTTGTTGATGTTACCCTTTGTGTGTATCATTGCAAAGGTAAGCATTGAAATCATTAGTGTAAGTAGTATGTTTTTAGCAGTTTTACTTCTAAGTGAAGCTGGAAGAGTATTGTTAAGGGATACATACTTTAAGAATTTCCCTAATAGGGAACCCCTTGGACAGTATTTAGAACAGTGTATCTTTCCTCTTCCTCTTAAAGCGTGATACATTGGAGCAGTCATACATATTATACCGAATAAACCAAATATAGGTTTTATAGCTGCTACTATTATAAATGTTATAAGTATAATCCAAGACCAACTTTGGTGGCTCTTCTTGTTCATTTAAGTCACCTCCATAGAAATTTTACATAAGATAATATACCCTATAGGGGTATAAAAGTCAATACTAAAACATAAAGTGATAAAATTGATAAAATTTTTTAATTTAAAAGTTTTCGGAATATAATAACTTTAATTAGTTTTATTTTTACCCCTTGTCAAACTGACAAATATAATATATAATGATATTTGTCTTCGGGGTGTGGCGCAGATGGGAGCGCGCGTGGTTTGGGACCATGAGGTCGCAGGTTCAATCCCTGTCACCCCGACCAAAAAAGGATTGCAGAAGCAATCCTTTTTTTATTTTATATTTAAATAAAAAGCTCAACTTAAAGTTGAGCTTAAACTTATCCTTTTAAAAAATCCTCCCCAATTTTATAAACATCTCCAGCGCCCATTGTAATTACCACATCACCCTCTGAAAGATTTTCCTCAATATACTTTACTATTTCTTTGAATTCCTTTATATATATTACATCAACACCATTGTTTTTTACAGCGTCAGCTAACATTTTTGAATTAACAAGTCCTAAATCCTTTTCTCGGGCGGCATATATGTCTGTTAGTATTAATTTATCCACACCGTTAAAGGCCTTCGAAAATTCATCAAACAAAGTTAAAGTTCTCGTATAAGTATGAGGTTGGAATATACAATATAGTTTTTTGTGAGGGTAATTTTTTGCAGCCTGTATAGTAGCCTTAATTTCAGTTGGATGATGTGCATAATCATCAATAACTGTAATGCCATTTTTAACTCCCTTTTTTTCAAAACGTCTGTGAGTACCTGTAAATTCATATAGGCTATCTTTAATTATTTCAAAATCAACTCCAAGAGATAGTGTACAACATATTGCAGCAAGAGAGTTTAGGATGTTGTGTTTACCAGGAACATTTAGAGTAATCTTTCCTAATGTTTCATTGTTTTTAACAACATCAAATTCTGCACATCCTCTTTCGTTGTAGCGTATATTTTCTGCTCTTAATATTCCTTCATCTATTCCATAGGATAGGATTTTTACATCAGATGATTGGAGTATTTGATTTACCCTTTTATCCTCTGCATATCCAATTAGAATACCATCCTTTGAAATGTTTTTTGAAAACTTAACAAAGGTTTGGTTTATTTCTTCTATATCTTTATAATAGTCAAGGTGATCTGCATCTATATTAAGTATAATTCCTATCTTAGGATAAAATTGAAGAAAGCTTCCTTTATATTCGCAGGCTTCTGTTATAAAGTATTCGCTGTTTCCAATTCTTAAATTTCCTCCAATTGCATCAAGTTCTCCACCTATCATTATTGTAGGGTCAAGATTTGCTCTGTAGAGAATTAAGGAAATCATTGATGTAGTTGTTGTTTTGCCGTGGGTTCCTGATACTGCTATGCTGTTTTTGTATTTTTTCATAACAAGACCTAAAAATTTAGCTCTATCCATAATAGGTATGTTTCTTTTTATTGCCTCTAATAATTCAGGATTGTCCTTAGGAATGGCTGCAGTATAAACTACTAATTGTTGATCAGTAATATTATCTGCAGAATGACCAATATATATAGTTGCACCTTTGTTTTTCAGCTTTTCAGTAAGTTTAGAAGAGCTTCTATCGGAACCAGAAACTATGCAACCTTGGTTTAGCATAATTTCTGCCAAAGCACTCATACTTATTCCACCAATTCCTATAAAGTGGATTTTATTGATTTGTTCATCTAATATTTTTACCATAATATCACTCCTGAAATTATTTATTATGATTATTGACAAAATGATTATATCATAATACAAGTATAGAATGAATTATTATATTTTATTGAAATAATTTTTTAAATAATCTACAATTAATTTAAAACAGAATATAAAATAACCTAATTTAAAATATATGTATAAAAAAATAAAACAATGACAAAAATATAAAAGAATGGATGGGAAGTGGTAATTTGGATAAATTACAAAGGAAAGAAAGAGTAGCAGCAATTATAAAAATTTTATCAGATAATCCTAATAGGGTATTTAGTTTAGGGTATTTCTCAGATTTTTTTGGTTCAGCACGTTCAACTTTAAGTGAAGATATTTCGCTTGCAAAGAAGGTGGTTGAATATTTAGGATGTGGTAAGATAGAAACTTTATCAGGTGCAGCAGGAGGAGTAAAATACACACCAGGATTAAGTGAAGAATTAAAAAGTGAGTTTCTTAATGAATTATGTGAAAAATTAAGTTCTCCAGACAGAATAATAAAGGGTGGATATATATATATGAATGATATAGTATTTTCACCTGATATTTCTTCTAAGGTAGGAACTATACTTGCTGCCTATTTTATTGATAAAAATGTAGATTATGTGGTAACAGTTGAAACTAAAGGTATTCCTATTGCACTAATGACGGCAAATGCATTAAACAAACCACTTGTTATTGCAAGACGTGAGGTTGGGGTTACTGAGGGTTCATCTGTTAGTATAAATTATGTTACGGGTTCCTCTAAAAAAATACAGAGGATGAGTTTAGGTAAAAGGGCACTAAAAAAAGGAAGTAGATGTATTTTTATAGATGATTTTATGAAGGCTGGAGGAACAGCCAATGGAATTGTTGAGCTTCTTAAAGAATTTGATTGTGAACTTGTAGGAATTGGTGTATTAGTAGAAGCATCTGCTGATAAAAAGCTTGTATCCGATTATATTTCTTTATTGACTTTAGATATGGTTGATGAGGAGAATGGAAAAATAAAAATCTATCCAACAACAAATAATTAAAAAATTCAAAAAATATTATTTAATTTAGCAGGATTTTTTAAAAATATGTAGAATACTATTAATTAAGCAACTTGGAAGGTGGTGAATTTATGAAGGTTACTGATGTAAGAGTAAGAAAAATTACAAACGAAGGAAAGATGAAGGCTATTGTTTCAGTAACATTCGACAATGAACTTGTTGTTCACGACATCAAGGTTATTGAAGGACAAAATGGACTTTTTATTGCTATGCCAAGCAGAAAAACTCCAGACGGACAATTTAAGGACATAGCACATCCAATCAATTCAGAAACAAGGGAAAAAATCCAGCAAGCAATTTTAGCAGAATACGAAAAGGCTAAGGATAGTGTAGAAAACGCAGAAGAACAATAATAAAGGGGAAGCATTTAGCTTCCTTTTTATTTTTTTAAGAATATTACAAATATTGCTCATTTCAGCTTTTTTGAGCTATTTTAATTGAATAAATTTAGTATTTAGACTATAATAAAATAGGTATTATAATTAAATATTTTAAGGATGAGGTGCTATTATGAATAACTGTTATGGTTTGATATTAGCAGCAGGTGAAGGTAAAAGAATGAAATCTAATCTGCCTAAAGTACTTCATAGGGTTTGTGGGAAACCTATGCTGTTTCACGTTATTGATGCCCTAAAGGGTGCAGATGTTGATGATTACATAGTTGTTATTGGACATAAATCAGAAGTGGTTAGAGCAAGTCTAAATGAAAACATCAAAACGGCTTATCAGGATAGACAACTTGGAACAGGACACGCGGTTATGTGCTGCAGTGACTTTTTAAAGAATAAAGAGGGAACTGTTATAGTTCTTGCTGGCGATGCACCTTTAATAACTGCAGAAACAATTAAGAATGTCTTTGATTTTCACATAAATGGTGGTTATAAGGTAACAGTGCTTACAGGTGATGTGGATAATCCGGCAGGATTTGGAAGAATCATAAGGGACCAAAATGGTAATGTTGAAAAAATAGTTGAACATAAGGATGCAAGTGAGGAAGAACTAAAAGTAAAAGAAGTAAATTCAGGCATATATTGTTTTGATATAAAATTATTATTAGAATCTCTTAATAAATTAGATAATAACAATGCACAAGGGGAATATTATTTAACAGATGTTATTGAAATATTAAAGAGACAAGGATATAGTGTTGGAGCATATAAAGTTGATTTTACAGAGTTTATGGGTGTAAACTCAAGAGTTCAACTTGCAGAAGCAAGTGAGGTTATGAGAAGAAGAATAGTTAAAAGGCTTATGGATGAGGGAGTTACATTTATAGATCCAAATAATGCATACATAGATGCTGAGGTTAAGATAGGTAGAGATACTATTGTATATCCAGGCTGTGTAATTGAAGGAAATACTGAAATAGGAGAAGGATGTATAATAGGGCCTAATTCAAGAATAGTAAATTCAAAAATACATAATGGAGTTGAAGTTCAAAGCTCAGTTGTTTTGGATAGTATTGTTCACGATAATACATCTGTAGGACCATTTGCATATATAAGACCAGAGAGTGAAATAGGAAAGAATGTAAAAATAGGTGATTTTGTTGAAATCAAAAAGTCAAAAATAGGCGATGATACAAAGGTATCTCACCTAACTTATATAGGAGATGCTGAAGTAGGACGTGGATGCAACTTTGGATGTGGTACAGTTGTAGTAAATTATGATGGAACCAACAAACATAAGACCATAGTAAAGGATCATGCATTTATTGGATGCAATACTAATTTAGTAGCTCCTGTTACAGTAGAGGAAAATGCTTATATTGCTGCTGGCTCAACAATTACAGAAGATGTACCAAGTGGAGCACTTGCTATTGCAAGAGCAAAGCAGGTAAATAAGGAAGGCTGGCTTGAAAAGAAGGGTATATGGAAAAAATAGCATAGGAGGCGTTTTTTTATGATTACACACGGTAAAAACATCAAAATATTTACTGGAAATTCTCATCCTAACCTTGCAAAGGAAATAGCAGACATTGTTGGTGTAAGTGTTGGAAATTCAAATGTTGGAAGGTTCAGTGATGGAGAAATATCAGTAGATATTAATGAAACAGTTAGAGGAGCAGACGTATTTGTTGTTCAATCAACATGTGCCCCAGTAAATGATAATTTAATGGAACTTTTGATAATGATGGATGCTTTTAAGAGAGCTTCTGCAGGTAGAATTACTGCCGTTATTCCTTACTATGGATATGCAAGACAAGATAGAAAGGCAAAGGCAAGAGATCCAATTACAGCAAAGCTTGTTGCAGACCTGTTAACAGCAGCTGGTGCAGATAGAGTTTTAACTATGGATTTACATGCTGCACAAATTCAAGGATATTTTAATATACCTGTTGATCACCTTCTTGGTGTACCAATACTATCAAAGTATTTCCAAGAATTTAATCTAAATGAAGATGAAGTAGTTGTAGTTTCACCAGATTTAGGTAGTGTAACAAGAGCAAGAAAATTTGCAGATAGGCTACATGCTCCTATTGCTATAATAGATAAGAGAAGACCAAAGGCTAATGTTTCAGAAATAATGAATGTAATTGGAGACGTAAAGGGAAAGGTAGCAATACTTGTTGATGATATGATAGATACTGCGGGTACAATTACTAATGCAGCAAATGTATTGGCAGATTTAGGTGCAAAGGAAGTATATGCTTGCTGTACACACGCTGTACTATCAGGTCCAGCTGTTGAGAGAATTAAAAATTCAGCAATAAAGGAACTTGTTGTATTAAATACAATTCCTTTAACTGAAGATAAGATGCTTGATAATATTAAGGTATTATCAGTTGCTCCTGTTTTTGCAGAGGCTATAAAGAGGATATATGAGGATTTATCTGTAAGTAAGATATTTGAGTAAAAGGATGGCAATTAGCCATCCTTTTATAATACATAAAAATTTTTAAATAATGTGTAAATTTAATTTATATAATACTCTATAGTCTTGTAAATAATAAACAAAGATGCGAAAATATTAATAAGATTATAAAAGGAGGGATGAATATGGTAGAGTCAAAAATATTAGTTGTTGATGATGATGTTAATATATGCGAATTGATAGAAGTATATTTAATGAAAGAGGGATACAAAGTATATAAAGCAAATGATGGAGAAACAGCACTTAAGCTTTTTAAAGAAAAACAGTTAGATTTAATTCTTCTTGACATAATGATGCCAAAGATGGATGGATATTCAGTTTTAAAGGAGATAAGAAGGGAATCTCAAATTCCAGTTATAATGTTAACTGCAAAGGGAGAAACCTTTGATAAGGTTTTAGGTCTTGAGCTTGGTGCAGACGATTATATGGTTAAGCCTTTTGAACCTAAAGAACTTGTTGCAAGGATAAGAGCTGTCTTAAGAAGGTATAAACCTCTAAGCCAGAAAAGGGTTATAGAATATACTGATTTAGTAATTGATCCAGATTCTTATATTGTTATGTATAAGGGAAATAAAATAGAAATGCCTCCAAAGGAATTTGAACTTTTATATTTTTTAGCATCTAATCCCAATAAAGTTTTTACACGAGACCAACTTTTATATGAAGTATGGGGATATGATTATCCAGGGGATTCAAGAACAGTAGATGTTCACGTTAAAAGGGTTAGAGAAAAGTTGTTAGAAAATGAAGAGTGGCAGATTAAGACTGTATGGGGCGTTGGATATAAATTTGAGGTGAAATGATATTATGAAGAAAAGTTTATTTACTAAATTAATTTCTGCATATCTTGTAATACTTGTTATTTCATACAGCCTTGTTGCTGTTTTTTTATCCTATTGGTTTTATAAGTATTACTACAATCAAAAAACAAATTCTTTGCTAAACCAAGGATATATAATAAATAAAACCATAAACGACTATTTAACAAGAAGGATTTCTAAGGATAAGATGATTACACAGATTAGACTTATGGATGAAATGAGCAATACAAGAATACTAATTGTCGATAAATATGGTTTTATTTATGCCTATTCTTCAAATGAAATGAAGGATTTTATGGGAAAACAAATTACGAATAATGAAATACAAGAAGTTTTATCGGGAAATGTGGTTATAAAGAGCGGGGGATTTAAGCAAATATTTTCAAAGCCTATGCTTATGGTTGGTATGCCTATAGTAGTAGCAGACCAAGTTCAAAGTGCGGTTTTTTTACATTCACCTTTATATGAAGTAAAAAATACATTAAAGACAGTTTACTTTGTTATATGGATGGCTGCATTTTTTGCAATGTTTATTTCAGCTATAATAATATATTATTTTTCCGAAAAGATACTTATAAGACCTTTAAATAAGATTAATAGCACTGCCAAGAGTATAGCGAAGGGAGAATTCGACAAAAGAGTAGATTTAGAATCAGATGATGAAATTGGGGATTTAGCACATTCGTTTAATTATATGGCAGATTCTCTTCAGAGCTTAGAAGATATGAGAAGAAGCTTTATAGCCAACATATCTCACGAGCTTAGGTCTCCTATGACTTCAATTAATGGTTTTATTACAGGTATAATTGATGGAACAATCCCTAAAGAAAAATGGATTTATTATTTAAATATAGTACACGATGAAATTAAAAGACTTATGAGGCTTATAAATGATATTTTAGACTTAGCAAGACTTGAATCTGGAGAGTTTTCTATTAACATAGGTATATTTGATTTAAATGAACTTATAAGACAAAGGGTTATAAAGTTTGAGGATAAAATAAACAAGCGTGGCATTGAAGTTAATGTGAAGCTTATAGAAAAGAAACTAAAGGTTAAGGGAGATAGGGATAGAATAGATCAAGTATTAACGAACTTAATAGATAATGCGATAAAGTTTGTTCCAGATAATGGGTTAATAGAAATAAAAACTGAGATAAAAGAAAGAAAGGTTATTGTTCATATATATAATAATGGGCCTGCAATTCCAAAGGAAGAAATTAAATATATATGGGACAGATTCCATAAGGTTGATAAAGCAAGGTCTAAGGGTGGAGGAACTGGACTTGGATTATCCATAGTAAGGCAGATTATCAATCAGCACGGAGAGACAATATGGGTTGAATCTGGTGATTTTGGAACAAGATTTTCATTTACATTAAGTTTGGTTTAATTTATATATTTTTTCAATTTTTATTCATATTTTGTTTAAATATAGGAAGTATAATCAAGTTAGGAGGTGTGGTTATGGATTATAATAATGGTTCTTGGCAAAGTGGAGTCAAATTTGTTGAAGAAAAAAGATCAAAAAAAATATTGAGGTTTTTAGCCCTTATTTTTATAGTATTCTTTTCAGCAGGTATTGGAGGAATTATTGGGGGATACTATGTAAAGAAAAACTATACTGAGGCACCACTTTTGAACAATCAACTTAATACAAAACAAGAAATCGTAACTAATATACCAAAAAATTCAATAACAAAAGTAGCAGAGGTTGTAGGACCTGCGGTTGTTGGAATAACCAACAATGTTACAACCTTTACAGGCAGGACAGTAAAGCAGGGAACTGGTTCTGGAATAATATTTGATAAGTCTGGATATATTGTAACAAACCAGCACGTTATAGATGGAGCAAGTGAAGTATATGTTACCCTTGCAGGAGGTAAAAAACTTCCAGCAAGAGTTATAGGTGCTGATTATAGAACTGACCTTGCTGTTTTAAAGATAGAGGCACAAAATTTACCTGTTGCAAAGTTTGGAGATAGTTCTAAGGTAAGAGTAGGAGATATAGCAGTTGCAATTGGCAATCCATTAGGAGAAGAGTTCTCAGGTTCAGTTACTGCTGGAGTTATAAGTGCTGTAAATAGAAAAATGTCTGTAGATGGAAGAACCTATAAAGTTATTCAAACAGATGCCTCTATAAATCCAGGTAATAGTGGAGGAGCCCTTTGTAATGAAGCAGGGGAAGTAATTGGTATAAATAGTTTAAAGATTAGCAGTGCAGAGGGAATGGGATTTGCAATATCAATAAATGAAGCAAAACCAATAATAGAATCACTAATGAAAAATGGATATGTTTCAAGACCTTTTATTGGCATATATTATGAGTTTATAGATGAAGAGATTGCAGATGAATATAATGTTCCAATAGGGGTTAGTATAAGAGGCGTTGAAAGAGGAAGTGGAGCAGAAGAAGCTGGTATAAGACCAGGGGACATTATAGTGAATTTCGATGGAGTAGATATAAAGAAAATGGAAGACTTATCAGATATATTAGAAAAACATAAAGTTGGGGATATAGTATCAGCAAGAATATGGAGAGACGGTAAGTATATAGATGTAAAGATAAAATTAGGTGAAAAGACAAAATAATATAATAAAAATTTTTATAAAGTGCCATTTATTTAGGCACTTTATTTTTGTGTTGTGCACTTGCTAACATATTTTTTGACATTATGGTATAATAAAGCACAGAAAATATTTATTGCTTATAAGGAGGAAGGAAATGAAACTGGTAGTTGGGCTTGGAAATCCAGGTAGGGAATATGAAAACACAAGACATAATATAGGGTTTGATGTAATAGATTATATTGCTGATAAGGTAGGAGCTAATGTAAATAAGATTAAATTTAAGGGGCTTCTTGGTGAATTTATTTATGAAGGCGAAAAAGTATTGTTATTAAAACCATCAACATTTATGAACTTAAGTGGAGAAAGTGTGAGAGAAGCAAAGGATTTTTATAAAATTGATGATAAAGATATAATAGTGGTATACGATGATATAGCAATTGATGTGGGAAGGATTAGAATTAGACCATCTGGCAGTGATGGTGGACATAATGGAATAAAGAATATAATTTATCAGCTATCGAGTGATAAGTTTAGTAGAGTAAGGGTAGGTGTAGGGGCTCCTAAGGGTGATTTGGTTTCCCACGTCCTTGGAAAGTTTACAGCGGATGAAAGAAAGATAATGGATGAAGTTATAAAGGTATCATCTGAGGCCGTTTTGGAGATAATTAAAAATGGAGTACAAAGTGCAATGAATAAGTTTAATGGATATAGTGCTATAAAATAGGGGGTGTTTTTTTGAGGTTTGAGGGGATAAAAAGGGTATTTGAATCAGAAGAAAGCTATAGGCAACTTTTGAAAAACATAAAGGAAGAAAATTTTATATGTCAAACCTATGGCCTTTCTGAAACTCAGAAGGCATTTGTGTCCTTTTGTCTTTTTGAGGATATAAAAGGACACTTTTTATATATAGCACATAATGAGATAGAGGCAAGGAAGATATATGAGGATTTAAGTACCTTTACAGATAAAGTTGCTTATTTTCCTTCAAAGGAAAGTGCAATTAATGTAGATGTTACGTCATCAGAGATAAAGCAGGAGAGGATAAGGACTATTTTTAGGATTTTAGAAGGTGAGGATTTAATAGTTATAACTTCTATAGACTCCATTTTTTATAAGATGACACCAAAGGAGATAATTAAAAATAGCAAATTAATATTAAAAAAGGGAGATATAGTAGAACCTTTAGATTTAACTAAAAATCTGTATGATTTAGGCTATGAAAGGGTTGAGGTTGTAGAGGGACCAGGACAGTTTGTGCAAAGAGGAGGAATAATTGATATATTTCCTTTAAATGAAGATGTTCCCTATAGAATTGAGTTTTTTGATGATGAAATAGATACAATTAGAAAGTTTGATATAGAAACTCAAAGAAGTCTTGATTATGAAGAATTTATCACAGTACTTCCTGCAAGAGAGATTATAATTAGAAGTGGAGATGTTAATAAAATAACAAATGCAATAGATTTAGAATACGAAAGGATATATAAAAATTATAAAAAGAATAAAGATGCACAGGATAGACTAAAGCAAAAGTATAATTCTATTAAAGATGGAATAACTAATTTTAGGTATTTTGAAGGAATTGAAAGTTTTATAACTACAATATATGAAGAAACGGAAAACTTCTTAGATTATTTTAACAATCCTACAGTACTTTTAGATGAAACAGCAAGACTTATAACAAGAATAAAATCTTTTGAAGAAGAGTTTAGAGAAATTTTTAAATCTATGATGGAAAAG
The DNA here is from genome assembly GCF_020054765.1 of Caloramator sp. Taxonomy (NCBI): domain Bacteria; kingdom Bacillati; phylum Bacillota; class Clostridia; order Eubacteriales; family Clostridiaceae; genus Caloramator; species Caloramator sp. Next base: position 140,143 of record NZ_JAIHAO010000002.1, read on the forward strand.
GGAGAGATATTCCCTATACAGGCAAACTGGGTTTATAGCTCAGAATGCTTATTAGATGTAGTAAACAATAGAAAATGTATAGGTTTTAATATGCTCCCAAGAAGTATTCAAGATATAAATGTACGAGCTGTTGTAAATTTTAATACTGTAGTTAGCAACATAACATCAGTTAACTTAGAGTATTTTATAGATGAATTAAAAAATAGAATTCAAAAGAATTATTATGTTTTAATATTTGCAGGAACAAGGGCAAAGGCTGAAAGGCTTACAAAGGGATTAAAGGATGAAGGAATAGAAGCAGAATATGTTGAAGAAGTAAAGGATTTAATTCCGAGGAAGGTATATGTTACCTATGGTAGTATAAAAAATGGAATTGAGTTTTTTGAATGCAGACTTACTATATTGTCAGAGAGGGAAATATATAAGACGAATAAAGAAAGAAAAAAGCAATTTAATAAGAAATCAAGAAAAATAGAGAGTTTTACTGATTTAAAGATTGGAGATTATGTTGTTCACGCAAATCACGGTATAGGTGTATTTTCGGGAATTAAGGAACTTGTTATTGAGGGAATAAAAAGAGATTATTTGGTTCTTAAATATCAAGGGGAAGATACATTATATGTTCCTGTTGAACAGTTGGATTTAGTGCAAAAGTATATAGGTCGGGATGATAATCCACCTAAAATAAATAAACTTGGAACATCAGAATGGTCAAAGACTAAGAAAAAGGTAAAGGAATCCTTAAGGGAGGTTGCACAGGAACTTGTTGCTCTATATGCTGTAAGAAATTCTATAGAAGGTTATGCCTTTTCTAAGGATACGCCTTGGCAAAAACAGTTTGAAGATGAATTTCCATATAATGAAACAGATGATCAACTTGTAGCCATTGAGGAAATAAAGAGGGATATGGAGAGCAAAAAGCCTATGGATAGGCTTTTATGTGGAGATGTTGGCTATGGTAAGACAGAGGTTGCTATGCGTGCAGCCTTTAAAGCAGTTATGGATGGTAAACAGGTAGCAGTTCTTGTGCCAACTACAATACTTGCACAGCAGCATTATAATAATTTCAAACAAAGATTTTCTGATTTTCCTGTTAACATAGATATGATAAGCAGATTTAGATCAAAGGATGAACAAAAGAGAACCCTGAAGGAGCTTGCAGCTGGAAATGTAGATATAATTATTGGAACTCATAGACTTCTTCAAAAGGATGTAAAGTTTAAGGATTTAGGACTACTTATTGTAGATGAAGAACAACGATTTGGGGTTTCTCATAAAGAGAAAATAAAACTATTAAAGAAGAACATAGATGTATTAACCTTAACAGCAACTCCAATTCCAAGAACTTTACATATGTCCTTAATCGGCGTTAGGGATATAAGTGTCATAGAAACCCCACCAGAAGAAAGATATCCTGTTCAGACATATGTATTAGAATATAATGAGTTTATAATACGTGATGCAATTTTGAGAGAGATATCAAGGGGAGGACAAGTATTTTTTGTATATAATAGAGTTGATACAATAAAGGAAATGCAGGCTTATCTGCAGAGGTTAGTAGATGGAGTAAGGGTACTTACAGCACACGGTCAGATGGATGAAGATGAATTAGAACAGGTAATACTTGATTTTGTATCAGGTGAAGCAGATATACTTCTATGTACTACAATAATAGAAACAGGGATTGATATGCCGAATGTAAATACCCTCATAGTATATGATGCAGATAGGATGGGTTTATCTCAACTTTATCAATTAAGGGGTAGAGTTGGAAGGTCAAATAGACTTGCCTATGCTTATTTTACCTATAGAAAAGATAAGATTTTGACAGAAGTTGCAGAAAAAAGATTAAAGGCTATTAAGGAGTTTACTGAGTTTGGTTCAGGATTTAAAATTGCAATGAGAGATTTGGAAATAAGAGGGGCAGGGAATTTATTAGGAACAAGGCAACACGGACATATGATGGCGGTTGGATATGATTTGTACTGCAAGCTTCTTGAGGAGGCAGTTAAGGAGGTTAAAGGAGAAGCTACAGAAGAGGTTGAGACAAGTATAGATATTTTAGTTAATGCACATATACCTGATGATTATATAAAAGATGGAAGAGTTAAAATAGAGGTTTATAAAAAGATTGCTGCAATATCTTCAATTGAGGATAAGCAGGATGTTGAGGACGAACTTGTGGATAGATTTTCTGATATACCAAAGCCTGTTGAAAATTTAATAATGATTTCCTATATAAAATCAATTGCCAAAAGTCTTAAGATTATTAGCATTAAACAGGTGCAAAAGGATATTTTCCTGCACTTTAAAGATATAGGATATATTGATTATGAGAAAATAAAGCAATTAAATTCCAAATTCAACAATATTATATCCTATGGAAGTTTAAAGGAACCTATATTAAAGATTAGATTGAATAAATTCTCCAACAACCAAATATTGTATATAATTAAGGATTTATTGGAGGAATTGAAAAATTTGCATAATGAAAAATGATGTTGTATAATAGATATTGATTTTAAAAAAGGGAGAGGATAAAGGTGAAAATAGCTAAGAAAGTAATGGCATTAGCATTATCAGCTACTTTATTATTAAGTTTAGCTTCTTGTGAGCTTATAACAAAGACTGAAGAGGGGAAGATGAAGGAGGCAGTTGCAAAGGTAAATGGACAAACAATAACAAGGGGGCAATTTTTAAAGAGATTTGAAACTGAAAAGGCAAGAATGGAAAATTTGTATGGAAAGGATTTTTTTGAGAAGAAGGAAAATGAAGTTTATGTAAATGAAATAAAGAATAATTTAATAGATAATATGATAAATGAAGTTCTACTTGTAAAGAGAGCCGAAGAACTTAAGGTTGTTCCAGATGAAAAAACTCTACAGGATGAAATAAACAAAAAGATAGAAGAGGGTAAAAAGAGTTTAGGCGGAGAAGATAAATTTAACGAAACTTTAAAAAATTTAAAAATTACATTAGAGGATTATAAGGGCTATTTAAGGAGTGGAATAATAATAGATAAGCTATATGACCATATAGCAAAGGATGTAAAGGTAACTGATGATGATATAAAGAAATACTATAATGAAAATATTTATGATTATACAGAAAAACCAAATAAAATGAATGTATCACATATATTAGTTAAAACAGAGGAAGAGGCAAAAAAGGTAAAGACAGAATTAGATGCTGGAGCAAAATTTGAGGATTTAGCAAAGAAGTACAGTCAAGACCCAGGTTCAAAGGATAAAGGTGGTAACTTAGGCGATATATATTATAATGATAAAAACTATGATAAAGACTTTATGACAAATGCTATTGCACTACCAGAGGGAAAAATAAGTGCACCAGTTAAAACTCAGTTTGGATATCATATAATAAAAATCAACAAGAAAGAGGAATATAAACAACTACCTCTTGAACAAGTAAAGGCTGAAATAGAAAAGAAATTATTAGAGGATAAAAAGGCACAAGCTTTCCAAGATGAGCTTAAGAATTTAAAGGATAAGGCAAAAATAAAGATATATCAAGAAAGATTATAAAAGGATAGGGAATTTCCCTATCTTTTTTTATTTTACAGTTGAATAAAAATATATATTAATGTATAATTATACTATATAAATTATGGAGGTATGTGTATGAAACCACGCAATGATGAAATTAACTATAGAGATATAGATAGAAGCCCACAGCGTTATATGAAAATAGACTGTAGGTATTGTGGATATAGAAATAGAGCCTCAGGTGGAGAAATGCAATGCAAAAAATGTATGATAACCAATACAAAATAAAGAGAGGAAAATTTTAACCTCTCTTTTATATTTTTTGTTAATTTACTTATTTATTTACTAATTTTAAGGTATAATTTTTATTTTTTTGTAGAGATTATTAATAAGAGCATAAAAAAAGGAGGGATTAATTTGAAGGCTACAGGAATAGTTCGTAGGATTGATGATTTAGGAAGAGTAGTAATACCAAAGGAAATAAGAAGAACCTTGAGAATACGTGAAGGAGATCCACTTGAAATATTTACAGACAGAGAAGGAGGAATAATCTTAAAAAAATATTCTCCTATAAATGAACTTAGTGATTTTGCTAAGGAATATGCAGAGGCACTTCATCAATCTATTGGTCATCCTGTAATTATTTGTGATAGAGACAGTGTCGTTGCTGTAGCTGGTACTGCAAAGAAAGAATATCTTGATAAGAGGGTAAGCGATGAGCTTGAAAAAGTATTCGAAGAAAGAAAAATTTTTGTTTTTACAGGAAAGGAAGGAAATGCAGTTCCTATAATTCCTCAAGAGGAAGAAAAAACTGAATATAAGGCACAAATTATTGCACCAATAATTGCTGAGGGCGATGCAGTAGGTGCAGTTGTAATTATGTCAAAGGAACCTAATGTAACCTTTGGTGAATTGGAAAGAAAGTTAGCAGAAACAGCTTCAACATTTTTAGGAAAACAAATGGAGCAATAATGGAATACATACCTCCTAATTCTAATATTTTATTAAGAGAAGGAATTAGGAGGTTTTTTATGACCAAAAAAAACATTATTAAAGGTACTCTGATTCTAATTATTTCAGGATTTATTGCAAAGTTTTTAGGGCTTTTTTTTAGATTGCCAATAATTTATATGATAGGTGAAGAGGGGATAGGTCTTTATCAACTTACATACCCAATTTATACGTTTTTACTTGGACTTTCTGCAGGAATACCTGTTGCTATATCCAAGATGGTATCAGAGAGAGCAGCCTTATCAAAATACGAGGATTGTAGAAGAATTTATAGAGCATCGATGTTTGTTATGTTTGTAATTGGTACAGTATCTACACTACTATTGATTGTTTTTGCTAATGATTTAATAAATTATTTTTCCTGGAGTAGAGATGCTTATTATTCTATTTTAGGTATTTCCTTTGCTCCATTATTTACTTGTCTTTTGTCTGTTTATAGGGGTTATTTTCAAGGTTTTCAGAATATGAACCCATCTGCAGTATCTCAAATAATAGAACAGTTAGGTAGGGTAGTTGTAGGTGTAGGTTTGACTTATTTTTTACTACCCTATGGCATAGGAGCAGCAGCTGGAGGAGCAGCTTTTGGTGCTACCTTTGGAGCCTTTATTTCATTAATCTTTTTAATGCTATTGTATAAAAAGTATGGGAAAACATATAAATATGCTAATAATACTTTTACACCCTATAGAAGTATAATTAAAGAACTTATATTGTTAGCAATTCCAATATCATTAGCACACGCATTAGGCTCTATAATGTCGTTGATTGATTCGCTCACAGTACCTAAATTATTGAAGATGTCTGGTTATACAGAAAGTATAGCTACTGCACTTTATGGACAGTTAACAGGAAAGGCATTTGTGTTAATAAATGTACCACTTACTATGGCAACAGCTCTATCCCAGAGTACAGTTCCAGCTATTTCAGAGGTATATACTATAAATAATAAAAAATTGTTAAAAAGGAATATGGAGATGTGCTTTAAACTGGCTTCAATTTTAGCATTTCCTTGTGCAGCAGGTTTGTATACTTTAGCACGACCAATATTTTATTTTGTATTTCAGGGTATGGATGATGGATGGGAACTTTTGCAGATACTATCTATTGCAGTTATATTTATAATATTTTCTCAGGTTGCTACAAGTATAATAAATGGTATTGGAAAAACATTTATACCTTTAATATCAATGATAATTGGAAGTATAGTAAAGGTATTTATATCTTTTAGTTTAATTTCTATTCCAAGTATTAATATTAAAGGAGCTGCCTATGGTACTCTAATTTCGTACCTTCTAATATCCTTTATTAATATCTATTTTGTATTTAAATATACAAAGACAAGAATAAACCTATTTAAAAGTATTGTATCACCAATAGCTTGCTCAATTGCTATGATTTTTATAGTTGTTATTGCATATACAAGATTTTATGAATATACTTTAAGTATAAATATATCAACTATATTTTCTATATTAAGTGGTGCAGCTATATATTTTGTTCTCCTATTTATTACAAAGACAATAAGCTTAAAGGATGTATTAGATTTGCAAAAGAAAAAGAGGTGATACATTGATTACGATTGTGGGTTTAGGACCTGGTTCCTTTGAGGATTTAACTATGAAAAGTTTAAACCTTATGAAAAACGCAAAAAAGTTATATTTAAGAACTGAAAAACATCCAAATGTAGAAGAAATTAAGAGGATGGGTATAAAATTTGATACATTTGATAAATACTATGATGAGAGTGAGGATTTTGAAGAGGTATATAAAAAGATAGCAAGGGATGTTGTTGACATTGAGGATGTAGTTTATGCAGTTCCTGGGCATCCATTGGTGGCAGAAAGATCAGTTCAGTTGATAATAGAATATGCTCAGAAAAAAAATATACCTGTTGAGATTATACCTGCCTTAAGTTTTATTGATGCAATAATAAATACATTAAAAATTGATCCAGCTAATGGCTTAAAAATAATAGACGCATTAGACATTGAAAGACAAAGGCCTGATAAAAGGGTTGGAAATATAATTACTCAGGTTTATAGTAGGTTGGTTGCTTCGGAGCTTAAAATAAAGCTTATGGATTATTATGATGACGAATACGAAATATATGTATTAAGAGCAGCTGGAGTAGAAGGACTTGAAAGAGTAGAAAAAATTCCTCTTTATATGTTGGATAGACTCAGTTGGATTGACTATCTAACCAGTGTATATATACCTAAGGTTGAAGAGGATGGGAAAAAGGATTTTTATGATTTATTAGATATAATGGAAAGATTAAGAGGTGATGATGGTTGTCCGTGGGATAGAGAACAAACCCACGAAAGTCTAAAAAAATATTTACTTGAAGAGGCCTATGAGGTGCTTGATGCTATAGACAAGGATGATATGGATGAACTTTGTGAAGAACTTGGAGACGTACTTTTACAGATAGTATTTCATAGCCAAATAGCAAAGGAATTTGGTGAATTTAATATATTCGATGTAGTTGATGGTATATGTCAAAAAATGATTAAAAGACACCCACACGTTTTTTCAGAAACTGTAGTAAATTCTGTGGAGGAAGTACTTGATAATTGGCAACAGATAAAAAAGAAGGAAAAAAATATCGACAGCTACACAATGGAGATGAAAAGAATTCCAAAATCAATGCCAAGTTTAATTAGAAGCTATAAAGTACAAGAAAAGGCTAAAGAAGTTGGTTTTGATTGGGATGATGTATCTGATGCAATAAAAAAAGTACAAGAAGAGTATTTAGAGGTATTAGAAGCTATAAAAATTGGAGATAATAATAAAATAGAGGAAGAGATAGGAGATTTAGTGTTTGCGGTAGTAAATGTAGCAAGATTTTGTAATATCAACCCCGAGATAGCCTTGACAAATACCGTAGAAAAGTTTATAAAAAGATTTGAGTATATTGAACAAAAGGCCGATAAATTGGGCAAAAGTTTAAAGGATATGACATTAGAAGAGATGGATGAAATTTGGAATGAGTCAAAAAATACATAAATTTAGAGAAATTATAGAAAAAATATAGTTTTAAAAGAAGGATTTTTAAAACTTATGAAGAATAAATTAATTAGCTAATATTATTTAAATATTTTAAATATGTGCATAAACTAAGGAGGGAAAAACTGTGAATAAGGCAGACTTAATTACATCAATCGCAGAAAAGAGTGGATTAACAAAGAAGGATGCAGAAAAGGCTCTAAAGGCATTTATGGAAAGTGTTGAAGAAGCTCTTACAAAGAATGATAAGGTTCAACTAATTGGTTTTGGAACTTTTGAAGTAAAGGAAAGAGCTGAAAGAAAGGGAAGAAATCCAAAGACTTTAGAAGAAATAGTTATCCCAGCATCAAAGGTTCCTGTATTTAAGGCAGGAAAAGAATTGAAGGATAAGGTTAATAAGTAATTATAAAAAAATCAGGTCGCGTACCTGATTTTTTTATAACGTAGATATATTTTAAATTAGAGGGATGATAATATGAGACTTGATAAATTTTTAAAGGTTTCAAGAATAATTAAGAGAAGAACAGTTGCAAAGGAAGTTTGCGATACAGGTAGAGTATTAGTAAACGGACGAGTAGCAAAACCAGGTACAAATGTCAAGGTTGGAGATATAATAGAGATACAATATGCAGCTAAAACCGTTAAAGCAGAAGTTTTATTAGAAAAAGAGCATGTGACTAAAGATGAAGCAAAAGATATGTATAGAATACTTCAAGGAGAAGAGATAGAATAAAGGTCTATCTCTTTTTTATTAATAATTATTATCCACATTCTGTGGATAAGTGTGTGGATAAAATGTGGGAATTATGTGGGTTAGTGTTGATAAATTGGAGTTATATTATTGTTAATATGTGAATATTATTTATATGAGGGTAGTGTAAAAAGTTTATGAAAAACTACTTAAAAAAATTAAGAAATTAAAATTCAATTGCAGTTGCCCTTGACAAACATTCGCCAAATGGCTGTTTTA